>NZ_JBPQTQ010000001.1:0-132389 GCF_051386415.1 Streptomyces sp. URMC 129 | reverse complement strand
ACCGCGAGAACGTCCCGCTGTCCGAGGCCCCCGCCGCCGCCCGGTCGGTCGCTGTCGTCGCTCATGGCCCGCGTCACGGCTCCGTCACTCGCGGTACGTTCACATGCTTGCTGGAAGCACTCTGGCACCGTGCGTCACGCCGTCCGGTCCGCCGGTCCCCCGGACGGCCGCCGGGCTCACCCGTTCGGGGCGGTTCGCGGGGCCGTTCACAGGGTGGGTTGCGCGCCGCCGCCCAGCAGGCCGGCCGGGGCGACGGCCGCGGCCATGGCCGCGTAACCGGCGTCGTTGGGGTGCAGCCCGTCGCCGGAGTCGAAGCGCGGCAGCAGCCGCTGGGGGAGTGCCGGGTCGCGCAGCGCGGCGTCGAAGTCGACGACCGCGTCGAAGACGCCGCCGGCCCGGATCGCGGCGTTCACCTGCTGCCGGACCCGTTCCAGCTCCTCGGTGTACGCGCCGTGGCCGCCGAACGGCGCGAGCGTGGCGCCCACCACGCGCAGTCCCTCGGCGCGCGCCTGGTCCGCCAGCAGCCGCAGTCCGGTGAGGATCACCCCGGCGTCGGCCTTGCGGGGCTGGAGGATGATGTCGTTGATGCCGAGCTGGACCACGACCGTGCGCACCCCGGCCTGCGGCAGCACGTCGGTGGCGAGGCGGCGCAGGCCGCTCGCGCCGTTGAACTCGCGGTCGGGGGCGCCGTCGCGCAGCAGCCGGTTGCCGCTGATTCCCTCGTTGAGCACGGCCAGGTCCGGGGCGCGGGGGTCCTCGCGCAGGCGGCGGGCGAGGACGTCCGTCCAGCGGCGGTTGGCGCCCGGGGTCGAGGTGACGCCGTCGGTGAGGGAGTCGCCGAGGACGACGACCGCGCCGTCGGTGTCCGGGCTGAGCACGTGGACGGCGGTGACGTAGCGCCACGACTCGCCGTCCTCGCGGAACGGCGCGCCGCTCCTGACGCCCGCCAGGTCGCCGTCCGCGACGTAGACCGGCTGCCGCGCCACGCGGTGGTGGGTGACCGGGCCGGACGGGTCCGGCGCGTACACCGTCACCAGCACGTCGTCGCCCGCGGCCACCGCCAGGTCCACCGGATCGCTGACCACCGACTCGCCGGCCGGGATCGTCACGGTGGCGTGCTCGCCGAACGTCACGTCGCGCATGCTGTCCGCGCGCGCCTCCGGGCCGCCGCCGGGCGCGGCCAGGGCGACCGTGACGTGGGTGAACGTGACGGGCCGGGTGCCGTAGCGGTTGGACAGCTCCACGCGGGTGCTGGTGCCCCCGGCGGAGGCGCGGACCACGTTGCGGATCGAGCGGCCCGCCAGGCCGTCGCGGGTGCCGGGCTCGGAGCCGGTCGGGGCCGCGGACCAGGTGCCCACCCACTCGCCGTCGGCGGCCGGCACCACGGTCTCCTCCTCGCCGCCGGATCCCGCCGCCGGGGCGGGTGCGGTCGGCTCGGGCGCGGCCGGCGGCGAGGCCGGATCCCGCCGCCCGTCCTGCCCCGTTCCCAGCGCGACGAGCAGCCCCAGCAGGACGGCCGTCAGCCCCGCGAGCAGGGCGAAGGCCCGCCGCTGGTTCACCACTCCCACCGCCTCATGATCCCACGATCGGATCAACGCGGCTCACTCGGTCGGCCCAGCGCGGGCCCGGGCCGCACGCGGGCCGCGTCAACGGCGACAATGCAAGGGTGACGGACCCCAACGCCTTGACGGAGGCCGACGCCGCGAAGGTGCGCGGGCTGCGGCGGATGAAGACCGTGGCCACCGCGCTGCTCGTCGTCGTCGCCGTCGTCTACGCCCTCGCCACCTGGGCCGAGCACCGCGGCGCCGGGGCCTGGGCCGGTTACCTGGCGGCCGGCGCGGAGGCCGGGATGGTCGGCGCGCTCGCGGACTGGTTCGCCGTCACCGCCCTCTTCCGGCGGCCCCTGGGACTGCCCATCCCGCACACCGCGATCATCCCCACCAAGAAGGACCAACTCGGCCAGTCCCTCGGGGACTTCGTCGGGGACAACTTCCTGGCCGAGCACGTCGTCCGCGACAAGCTCGCCTCCGTCGGCGTCGCCCGGCGGCTGGGCGACTGGCTCTCCCGGCCGGCCCACGCCGACCGCGTCACCGCCGAGCTGGCCTCGGCCGTGCGCGGCGGCCTCACCGTGCTGCGCGACGCCGACGTCCAGGCCGTGATCGGCGAGGCCATCACCCGCCGCGCCGACGCCCAGGAGCTGTCCCCGGTGCTCGGCCGGCTGCTGGAGCGGACCGTCGCGGACGACGGCCACCGCCGCTTCGTCGACCTGGTGTGCGCCCAGAGCCACGACTGGCTGGTCAAGCACCGCGACGCCGTCCTCACCGCCGTCCAGGGCGGCGCCCCCGGCTGGACCCCGCGCTTCGTGGACCGCAAGGTGGGCGAGCGCGTCCACCGCGAACTGGTGCGCTTCGTCACCGAGATGCGCGACGCCCCCCACCACCCGGCGCGCGGCGCCCTGGACCGTTTCCTGACGGACTTCGCCCGCCAGCTCCAGCACGACCCGGCCACCCGGGCCAAGGTGGAGCGTGCGAAGTCCGACTTCCTGGCGCGGCCGGAGGTCCAGGAGCTGATCGCCTCCGCCTGGGCCAACCTCCGCGCGATGGTCCTCGACGCGGCCGAGGACGAGCACAGCGCCCTGCGCCGCCGCGCCCGGGACGCGATCCTCACCCTGGGCGGCCGACTGGCCTCCGACGAACGCCTCCGCGCCAAGCTGGACGGCTGGGTGACGGACGCCACGATCCACGTCGTGTCCGGCTACCGTGCCGAGATCACGTCCCTGATCACGGACACGGTCGCCTCCTGGGACGCCCGCACCACGTCCCGCAAGATCGAGCTCCACATCGGCCGCGACCTGCAATTCATCCGTCTGAACGGCACGATCATCGGCTCCCTGGCCGGCCTGGTGATCCACGCCGCCACCCGGGCCGCAGGGGGTTGACGGGCGGCCAGGCGCCGGGCGCGGGCGCGTTCACCCCTGTGTGGGCCGCGTGACCTGCCCGCTAGCATGGGAATGGTCTGCGGCCGTGATGGAATTGGCAGTCATGCTGGGTTTAGGTCCCAGTGCGCCTCGCGCGCGTGAGGGTTCGAGTCCCTCCGGCCGCACCACGCCGGCGCGGGTGCGCGGCGATAGCGTGTCCTTCGTACGTGCCTCACGTACGTGACCGCTGTTCCGTTCCTCCAGGAGGATCGACCATGGCAACCACCCGCATCGCGACGACGAACTGGGAAGGCTCCCTCATGGAGGGCGCCGGGACCGTGTCCCTGGATTCCTCGGGGGTCGGGAAGTTCGACGTCACCTGGCCGTCCCGGGCCGAGGAGCCCAACGGGCGGACCAGCCCCGAGGAGCTCATCGCCGCGGCGCACTCGTCGTGCTTCTCGATGGCGCTCTCCCACGGGCTGGCCGGCGCCGGCACGCCTCCGGAGTCGGTGCGGACGCAGGCGAGCGTCACGTTCCAGCCGGGGCAGGGCATCACCGGCATCGTGCTGAGCGTCAAGGCCCGGGTGCCGGGGATCTCGGCCGAGGACTTCCGGTCCGCGGCCCAGGCCGCCAAGGAGAACTGCCCGGTCAGCAAGGCACTGGCCGGCGCGCCGATCTCCCTGGAGGCCGAGCTGCTGGACTGAGGCGTGGCGCGGCGGCGCCGGGCGGCCGTCGCTCCCCTTCGGGGACGCCTCCGAGGGCGGGGCGGCAGCCACGCCGCGTCGGCACCCAAGGGCGCACCCAAGGGGCTGGGCACCGCCTTCGGTCATGGCCGGAAGGGGCACTCCCGGACTCCGTCCGGGAGTGCCCCCACGGCTGGGGGAGTCGCCGTGGCCCCGCGAAGATCCGGACGAGAGGCCCTGGTCGGCGCGACGCTAGTGGCCGACGGTCTCCGCCGGGGCGGGGGCCGTCACGCCGGGCGTTCCGGCCGTGGTGGTGGCCGCTGCCGTGGCCGTCGCCGCCGCGCGGCTGAACAGCCAGAAGGCGACGGCCAGTCCGGCCCAGAGCAGGCCGTGGCCGGTCAGGGACAACAGCCGGAAGTCCCACAGGAGTTCGGCGGGGACCTCCACCGGGTCGGGATTGCCGGGGAGCAGGAACAGGGCGGCCAGGGTGGCCACGAGCGTTCCGGCGACGGCGAATTGACGCACCGGCTGGAGCCGGTCGGCCAGGCGGCGGTACAGGTGCCAGGCCAGCGCGGTGCCGAGGACGCCGATCACCATGGCGGCCACCCAGGCGAGTTGGCGTTCCTCGACGGTATCGCCGTCCCCGACGCCCGGTGGGCGGGCGGGGTAGCGCAGGCCGGGCAGCAGCGACAGGGCCACGAAGCCCGCCGCGGCCAGCGTGACGGCCCGCTGCCAGTCGGCCGCCGGGTCCGGCACCCGGTACAGCACCGCGTGGACGATGCCGAAGAAGACACCGAGGGCCAGGCCCATGACCACGGCGGTCACGACCAGGCCGACGTGCTGGGTGCCGCGCCCGAAGACCTCCTCGGCGGCGTGCGCGTGGGCCTGTGCGGCTCCCGCGTGCTCCGCGCCGTGCTCCTCTTCCAGACGGATGGCGCGGTCCAGCACGGGACCGGCCAGCAGCAGCGAGAACAGGCCCGAGAGCAGGCCGCCGAGACCGCCCGCGGCGATGCCGCGGGTGAGCAGGGGAAGCATGTCCGGTGATCCCTCTCAGTGGCAGGGAGCGCCGAACAGGTGCCGGCCGTCGTGCGAGAACTCGTGGAGGTACTCGCCGGTCGCGGCCACGGCCTGACCGTTGTCGAAGAAGACGGCCCAGAGAGCGAGCAGAGCGATGACGGCGGCGAACGCGGCGATGGTCCAGTCCCGGGTCCGGCGCGTGGCGTCGGCGGCGGGGGCCGCGGTCGTTCCGGCGGTGTGCGGAGACATCCGAATTCCTCCTCCTGGGGTTTCCACGCCCCATGGTGCGGAGAGAGCGACGGATCAGTTCCTGACTTCGCGCGCCGGCCTGCCGGCCGGCGGCGTCACAGTGGCGGGACCGTCCCGGAATCGCACCGGGTTCCTGCATACCGTCGCCTCAGTGTGAAAATGTGAAGTGCTCTGTGAGCGTGGCAGGCTTGGCATACCCCTGTCAACGCGCTCGACCGCAGTTCCTGTCACCGTACGGTCGGGGCAAGGGCGTTCGGGCTCCGGAGCGCGGCATGCCCGAAGCTGCCTACACTGCTGAGGTGCGCCGATTCCTTCAGGTGAGGAGACCGCAGACATGCGCGACCGCCGGGTCTCCCCGTCGTTGTGGATGGCCCTGCTCACGGCCGGGGCACTGGTGATCGTCACGGCGATGGCGGTGCAGGCGCGGGACGACGGCTACCCGGCCGGCCCGGCGCCGGGCGCGCGGGAGCCGTCCGCGTCGCCGTCGGCGGACGCGCCCGCTCCCGGCAGCCCCTCGCCCGGCGACGAGCGGGAGGCGCCCCTGCCCGGGGACTCGGGCGACGGGCGGCGCGTCGTCTACTCGCTGGGCCAGGAGCGGGTGTGGCTGGTCGACGCCGGCAACACGGTGGCCCGCACCTTCCCGGTCTGGCCGGGCACGGTGTCCCCGGGGGCCGGGACGTACGCGGTCTCGTTCCGCCGCGCGGAGAGCACCGGCACGGACGGGGCGCCGATCGAGAACATCGTCTACTTCGCGGTGGTGGCCGGGACTTCCGTCGCGTTCTCCAACGCGGTGGACGGCGCGTCACCGAGCCCGCCGGAGCCGGGCGTGCAGACCGGCGGCATACGGTCGAGCGCCGAGGACGGCGACGCGCTGTGGGACTTCGCCGACGTCGGCACCAGCGTGTGGGTGGTCGAGTAGTGGCGGCCTCGCGACGTGTCACGGCGGGGGATGTAGGAGACTGCTGGGAACGACGCCGGTTCCGTCAGAGAGGTGCCCGATGAGTGTCGTCAAGATCAACGTGCTGACCGTCCCCGAGGAGCAGCGGGAGGTCCTGGAGAAGCGGTTCGCGCAGCGGGCCGGGGCCGTCGAGGGGCAGGACGGGTTCGAGTGGTTCGAACTGCTGCGGCCCGTCGAGGGGACCGACACCTACCTGGTGTACACCCGCTGGCGCAGCGAGGAGGACTTCCAGAAGTGGCTCAACGAGACCATGCGGCAGGGCCACGGCGGCGGGGGCGAGGGCCGGCGGCCGGCCGCGTCGGGGTCGACGCTCTGGTCGTTCGAGGTCATTCAGCAGGCGGGCCCGAAGGAGAGCTGAGCGCCCGTTCCCGGTGAGCGGGGGCGCCGTGCGGGGGCGCGCTCAGAGCGCGAGCGACAACAGGGTGGGTGCCGCCTGCCGGTTGAGCGCCTCGGCCGCCACCCGCAGCCGGTGCCCCTGGTCGATCGGCAGGGACAGGGCCAGACATCCGGCCGTGGACCCCGCCGTCAGCGGGACCGCCGCGCACAGCGTGCCCACCGCGTACTCCTGCAGGTCCAGCACCGGCATGGTCGCCGGCTGGCGGTCCAGGGCGCTGAGCAGCACCCGCTGGTCGGTGATGGTCCGTGAGGTGAGGCGTGCGGCGCGGTGGCGGGAGAGGTGGTCCTGGCGGCCGTCGTGGTCGAGCTGGCTGAGCAGGCACTTGCCGATCGCGGTGGCGTGCGCGGCGGCCCGGAAGTCCACCCACTCGTTGACCATCGGCGTCTGCGGGGCGTCCGAGGTGAGCGTCACCTCCAGCTCGCCGTCCGCGTAACGGGCCAGGTAGACCGCCGCGTTGAGCGAGTCGCGCAGCGCGTCCAGGGCCTGCTGGAGCTTCTCCTGCCGCAGCCGCCGCCGGTCGGCGGCGGAGCCGAGCAGCACCAGGGCGTGCCCGGCGGCGTAGGCGCCGTCGGCCAGCTGGCGGACGTATCCCTCGCGGCGCAGCATCCGCAGCAGATGGGCGAGTTGACCCGGAGGCAGGGCCGCCGCGCGCGCCAGCTCGTCGTCGCGCAGACCGTCGGGGTGTCCGGCGATGATCTCCAGCACCCGCAGGGCGTGGCGCACGGAGCGGAAGGGGGCGGTCCGCCCGGACGTGGTGCCCACGTCGTCCTCCTGCCTGCCTGCGTACTGTGGCCGCGTCCTCGCGGGGGAGCGAATGGGAACCAGCGTAGCGACCGCCGGAGCCGGCAGGCGGCCGTGCTCACAGCACGGTGCTCAGGAACTCCCGGGTGCGATCGTGCTCCGGCGCGCTGAAGATCTTGTCCGGAGGGCCGGATTCCACGATCCGGCCCTGGTCGAACATCAGGACCGCGTCCGAGATGTCCCGGGCGAAGGACATCTCATGGGTGACCACGAGCATCGTGATGTCCGTCGAACGGGCGACATCGCGCAGCACGTCGAGCACGCCCGCGACCAGCTCCGGGTCGAGCGCCGAGGTCACCTCGTCCAGCAGCAGCACCTGTGGCCGCATGGCCAGCGCCCGCGCGATGGCGACGCGTTGCTGCTGGCCGCCGGACAACTGGCTGGGGTACTTGTCGAGATGATCGGTCAGGCCGACCATCTCGATGAGCTCGCGGGCACGTTCCTCGGCCTCGTCGCGCGACAGTCCGAGGACGTGGACGGGCGCCTCGGTGACGTTCCGCAGCACCTTCATGGTGGGGAAGAGGTTGAACTGCTGGAACACCATGCCGATCTTCCGGCGGACCCGGCGGACGTGCCGCTCACCGGCCCTGATCAGCGTGCCGTCGCGCCGCCGTTCGTGGGTGAGGCAGTCCCCGTCCACGCTGATCGTGCCCTCGTCCGGCCGCACCAGGGTCATCAGCAGCCGCAGGATGGTCGTCTTCCCCGACCCCGAGGGGCCGATGAGGGTCACGTGCTTCCCCCGGGCCACGGAGAAGTCCAGCCGGTCGAGGACGGTCACGTCGCCGAAGCGCTTGGTGACCTGGTGGAAGCGGATCAGTTCGCCGGAGGTGGTGGCGGCTGTGGTGCTGCTGTGCTCAGCGGGTGACGGCAAGGCGGCGCTCCAGGGCTCGGATCAGCAGGGAGGCGGGGTAGGCGATGACGACGAAGGCGACGCCGACGACGGTGTACGCCTCGGTGGTGAACGTCGCGTCGCTGAAGCCCCTGGCCTCCCCGAACATGTCGAGGGCCCCGACGACCGCGATCATCGGGGAGTCCTTCAGCATGGCGATGACGTAGTTCCCCAGCGCCGGGACCACCCGGCGGACGGCCTGGGGCAGGATCACCGCCAGCCACGTGCGGTGACGCGGCAGGCTCAGCGCGGTGGCCGCCTCCCACTGCCCGGCCGGGACGCCGTCGATCCCGGCGCGGTACACCTCGGCGGTGTACGTCGAGTAGTGCAGGCCGAGGCCCACGATGCCGGTGGTGAGGGCCGACATCGACGGGCCCCACTCGGGCACCACGTAGTAGAGGAAGAAGAGCTGCACCAGCAGCGGCGTGTCGCGGACGAACTCGGTGAACGCGTTCACCGGCCAGCGCACGGCGGCGAAGCGGGACCGCTGTGCGAGGGCCCACCCCAGGCCGAGGCCGAACGCGATCAGGCTGCCGAGCGCCAGCGCCTGGAGGGTGACCAGCAGCCCGTCCCAGAAGCGCGGCAGGAAGGCGTCGACGACCGCCCAGTCCCAGCTCACGGCGCACCCCCGGCCGCCGTGCCGGTCGCGCCCGCCGCGCCGGCCGGGGCCACCGGCTCGCGCGGCGCGAGCCGCGCCCACCGGCCGCGCGCGCGGCGCGGCGGCGCCTGCCCCGTACGGGACTTGGCGTGCCGCTCCAGCACCCGCATCCCCCGGGTGAGGACGAACGCGAGGACGAAGTAGAGCACGAGCAGCAGCGTGTAGACGGGCGCGCTCTCGCTGCTGCCGAGGCGGACCAGGTTTCCCGCGTAGGTCATGTCGGCCACGGTGATCGTGGAGACCAGCGCGGTGCCCTTCAGCAGCTCGATCAGCAGGTTGTTGAACGGCGGTACCATCTCCGGCCACGCCTGCGGGATCTCGATCCGCCGCAGCCGCTGGAGGCGGGTGAAGCCCAGCGCGACCCCCGCCTCGCGCTGGGCGGCGGGCACGGCCGCCAGGGCGCCGCGCACCACCTCGGAGCCGTAGGCGCCGTACGTCAGGCCGAGCGCCAGCACCCCGGCGAACATCGGCACGAGCTGCCAGCGCAGGAGCAGCGGCAGCGAGAAGACCATCCAGAACATCAGGACCAGCGACGACATGCCCCGGAACAGCTCGAAGTAGCAGCCGGACAGGAAGCGCAGCACCCACAGCCGCGAGGTCCGCAGGGTGCCGACGGCGAACGCGACCACGACGGCCAGCGCCGCGCTGTACAGCGTCACCTGGACGGTGACCCACACGCCGGGCAGGAAGTAGCTCTCGGCCATGCCCCGGGTCATCATCGGCACAGCTCCTCGGCGGTGAGGTCCGTCATCTCCGCCTCGCTGAAGCCGAACGGCTCCACGATCTCCAGGAGTTCGCCGCTGTCCTTCAGCCGGAGCAACTCGTCGTTGAACGCGTCGCGCAGGGTCCGCTCGGTCCGGCGGAACGCGAACCCGCCCGCGCCGTAAGCCGGTTCGCCGTCCACGACCGGCTGGAACGGCTCGGTCGCCTCGACCTGCCCCGATCCCTCGACGACGCTCTTGACGGTGACGCTGGTCCCGGCGAACGCGGCGGCCCGGCCCTGCGCGACGGCTTCGAGCCCGGCCACCTGGTCCGGCAGGATCAGCAGGTCGCCGACCCCGGCGGCGCGGGCGTAGTCGATCTGCGCGTACGCCTGGCCGGTGGCCAGGGTCAGGTCCTTCTCCCTGACGTCCGCGTAGTCGCGCAGCCCCTCGGGGTTCCCGGCCGGGACGACGAACGCGTCGGGCATCAGATAGTCCGGGTCGGAGAAGAGCACCTGCGCGCAGCGGGTCGGGTTGATGTACATCCCGGCGGAGACGACGTCGAACTGCCGGGCCTTGAGCCCCGGGATCAGGGCGCTGAACTCGACGGGCACCGGCGTCACGTCCGCGACGCCGAGGCGCCGGAAGATCACCTTGGCCACCTCGGGGGCCTCGCCGGTCGGCTCGCCGTCGTCGTCGATGTAGCCGAAGGGCGGCTCGTTGGCGATCCCGATCTTCACCCGGCCGCTCTCGCGCAGCCGCGCCAGCAGGTCACCGCCCGCCACGTCGCCGTCGGCCGGCACCCGCGCGCAGCCCGCCGCCGTGAGCGCGCCGAGGGCGGCGGCGCCGGCCGCGAGCAGCGAGCGGCGACCGGGGCCTGTCGCTCTTCGTGAGGAAGCCATGGCCGCGCCCCTACCCGGTCTTCCCGCACGCATGCGTATCTGCCCCGCGGCCCAGGACGGACGGGCGGGCTTCGGACATTTGGGGGAAACCGGCTGGCAACGCGGGGCTGTTATCCCTTCCTCAACGCACTCCGCGGGTTCCGCTCCGGCGAATCGGGGTCAGAGATGGACGGTTCCTTTCTCGGCGGTCCGCTGCCGCAGCGCGGCGTGGGGGTCGTCGCCCCCTTCGACTTCGCGCTCGACCGCGAGCTGTGGCGCTGGGCGCCCGCCGGCATATCCCTGCACGTGACACGGACGCCGTCCGTCCCCGGCGGCACCGGCCCGGACGGCGAGCGCGCGGCGGTGCGCGCGGCGGTGCGGGCGCTCGGTGCGATCGGTCCGGAGGTGGTGGCGTACGTCTGCACCTCGGGCAGCCTCGCGCGGGCCGTCGCGGGCGGCGTCGCGGGCGAACGGGCCCTGGCCGCGGCGATGGGCCGGGCCGCCGGGACCCCGGCGGTGACGACGCCGGGCGCGCTGCTGGCCGCCCTGGAGGAGCTGGGCGCGGGGCGGATCGCGGTGATCACGCCGTTCACGCAGTCGGTGACGGACGCGCTGGAGAACTGTCTGCGCGAGGCCGGGGTGGCGGTGTGCGGGCGCGGACACCTGGGACTGACCCGGGAGACATGGCGGGTGCCGTACCGCGAGGTGGTGGCGATGGCCCGCGGCGCGGTGGCCCGGGCGGCGGCCCCGCCGGACGCGCTGTTCATCGGGTGCGCGAACCTGCCCACGTACGACGTGATCCCGCAACTGGAGGCCGAACTGCGGATGCCGGTGATCTCCGCGAACCAGGTGACGATGTGGGCGGCGCTGCGCACCCTGAACGTACCGGCGACCGGCCCGTACCAGACCCTGACGGACCCCACCGCCCGCCCCACCGGCCCGGCCCCGGTGGCGGCGGACGAGGAGAGATGAGCCGCCTGCCGGGTCAGGAGGCGTTGGACGCCGTGCGCAGGAGGCGGAGTTGGCCGATCTCGGCGGCGTTTTTCATCAGTTCGGAGTTCACCCAGCCGACCAGGTGGGCGATGGTGTGCCCGGAGTCGTCCGGCCACGGGAACGGGGCCGGGGCGTCCAGGTCGGTGTCCGTGAGTCCTTCCAGCGCGGTCAGCCAGTCGGAGCGGAGCGCGCGCAGCCAGGCGACGGCGGCCGTGGTGGTCCCCGGCCACGTGACCTCGGTCCGCTCGCGCGGCGTCCGGCCGCGCAGGTGGTCGGCGGCCGTGCCCCACCACCACCCGATGTGCCAGCTCAGCCAGCCGATCGTGGGCACCGGCACCGGCTCGGGCTCGGTGTCCGCCCAGTCCGGCACCCACGTCCCGCCGGGCCCCCGGCGCACCGTCCAGCACAGGGCCGCGGGCTCCCACCGGGCGTCCGCCTCCACCAGCCGCTCCAGGTGGTAGTCGAACAGCCCCCAGGTCAGGTCGAATTGCCAGCGCAGCAGGTCACGACGGGAATCGCTCACCGGCCGACCCTGCCACACTCCGCCCGCCGGGGACACCGGTTATCAGCCCCGTGTGCCCGGACGGTGAGGGCGCCGATGTGGCCGGGCGGTCGGGTTGCCCGGGTACCTCGACTTCGCGGGCTACGGCTCGAAGACGATTCCTGCTTCCCGCGCGAGGCCCAGGGCCAGCTCCATCGACCCCGGGCCCCGCACGGTCGCACCCTTGAGGCTCGCGGCGCCGCCCACGTCGATGAGCGTGCAGTTCTCGAATCGAACCACGCCCATGTCCGCGTTCGCGAATTGAGCGCCCGACAAGTCGCAATTCTCGAAGCGCACATTGCTCATCGAGGCACGCTGGAAGTCCGCCCCCCGCATGGTGCAGTCACTGAAGACGACCGCGAAGAACTTCGAATGCCGGAACATCGCGGGATCGCTGCGGCACCCTTCGAATCGCACATCGCGGAAATTCCCTGACGTCCAGGAAGAGCCCGTGATCCGGCTTCCGCTCACCGTGCACCTGATCAGAGACACATCCTGAGCACTCATCCGGGCGAAGTCACAGGTCTCGAACACCGAGTCACTGATCTGGCTTCCTCGCAGCTCGGTGCCGGTGAAACGAGTGTTCTCGAAGCGGCACCCCTCGGCCTCGACAGCCTCCGCGGCAAGGTCCGCCAGAACCGTACCGTCGTAGTGAATGCCCGTGAGGATGGCGTCATCTTCCCAGCCATCTCGCGGCTTCTCGGCTGCCCGTAAAACGGGTGACAACTTGGGGGCGGTGGGATCCTTCATCTTGACGGGCGCGATTCTGCCGCCTCGCCGGGTGATCTGAGTCATTCGAGGTCCATCCAATCTGAGTGATTTCATCTCTCCGGAACCGGATTCCAGCACCGACAGCCCGCTGACGCTCTTCCAGCTCCCTGTGCATGGCTCAACATCCTTGAGTGGGCGCGCGGTTCATCCGTGGCCCCAGCCGCGTCAGCTCCGCATGGCCCGCACGATGAGGGTGCCGATGTGGCCGGGCGTCGGAGCGTCCAGGACCGTCGCCTGGATGCCCGTGAATCCGCTTCTGGCCAGCAAGGTTGACCACCCACGCGGCGTGTGGCTGTACCGGTAGGAGTACAACGCTTTGCCCGCGAACCCGCCCTTGTACATGCCCTGCGGCCCGTACGCCCCGGGGATCGCCGGAGGCTGCGAGAAGACGAAGACGCCGCCGGCGTTCAAGCGCTCGTGGACGAGAGGGAATAGCTGCTTCGGATCGGTGAACCACACGGCCCCGAAGATCGAATAGATGGCGTCGTAAGTCTGCGCGCAGCCTCTGAGGTAGTCGAGAACTTCGGCGCAGACGAACTGCGCACCCATCGGTCCCCAACGCTCGGATGTGTTCCTGACCATGACGGGCGAGAGGTCAACGCCGGTCGCCTTGATACCCCGCTGTGCGAGATAGGCGAGCATGCGGCCAGTGCCACACCCGATCTCCAGCACGCTTTCAGGCTCACCGAGTATTTCCGCCCCCGGGCCATGGTCACCGTACTGCGTCCACCTGAATACGGGCTCGGACTCGAAAATATCCTTCGCCGTCGATTCGGCGTAAGCATCCCATAGTTCACGCTCGGAGTCGTAATTGTGCTGGGCAGGCAAGGGGTTTCCTCGGCAAGGTCGTTGAGGGCGATGAACGCCCCGCCTCTCATGAGGTCTTGGAGGGGGGGTGCCCATCTCTGTCAGTGGCTGTCGGGCACCTTGTTGTCGCACGGTGAGCACTCCGTGCCGTCGATCCCCCACAGTTCCTCGTCCGCGTCGAAGCCATTCGCGCGGATGAAGTCGGCAGTACGGACCACCAGTCCGTCACGCCTACGCTCGATGAGCGGCGCATGGTGCTTGTACCGCCCGCTGTTGTAGAGGTGACAGAAGGCGAAATACACAGGAGTGTCGAGAATGATCTGATGGACGCCGATGTCCACGATCTTCCCGACGCCGATGTGAATCTCGGGGTGCTCCATGGCAGTGATCAGGTAGGCGACCGCGTTGCCGAGGATGCGTTCCGCCATGTCGCGCACCATCACATTGTCGCGCATGAGAAGCGCGATCTCGCGGTCCCAGATGTCCGCCCCCGCTGCCCCCGAGCTTTCCAGCACATTGTACGTGCATTCCTTCACGTGCGGACGTACCGCGTTCAGCAGCGCCAGCGGATCACGCCGCTTCGTACTGCTCGGAACTTCGAGCATGACGGTCATAGTAGCGTTTCCCCTTCCCTCGGTGGGTATCCTACCCGTGCCGCCGTTTACGGACAGGGGCATTGCATGCAGACCCGTACCGGCGACACTCGACCAAGGTACAGGCCGGGATGGGATGTCCCCAGTGAGATTCCCGTACTGGCATAAACGATCATTTCCGGTACGCCGATGACCACCCTCGCAGATAGCTCCGTGCGTCATCCCCGAACGCCGCGCGAGCCTCGTGCGCTGCAAATATCGCCAGATATTGTGCAACATCGCGGAAATCTTGGAAAACGATTCGCCCCGTGAAGGTCTCGACTGTGGCCAGGCGGTCGTCATAAACCGTGAACGTGTTCATGGGGCCACGAGGAATCTGGGTGCCACCGGGCAGTACTCCTATCCGAACGGATGGCAGGTGAGACAGGGTTACCAGTCGGTCGATCTGCGTGGCCATGCTTGCACGCGAGACAATTGACCATGTGACGGCCTGCTCCGTCAGCAGGAATGTGAACGATTTGGATTCGTCATAGAGAACGGATTGCCGTTCGTTTTTCTGGCGACCGTCCTGGATACGTCTCCCGGTGAATGCGTGAGACTGCTGCGGATATATTCGGGCGTGGCGAGCAGCCCCGTCACCATCGCAGGCAGGAAGAAGCGGAAGACTCTGGAATCGGATTCCAGCGCGGCCAACTCCGCCTGACGCTTCTCCAGCCCCCTGCGCCACGATGAGCGCTTGTCCTGCCACTCGGTGTTGGCAATCCGGGCCAGCGCTGCTACTTCGTTTACGAGCCCGGGTGGCGCCCCCACCGCCCGCAAGATTCGTTCAACATCCACAAGGGAAGGGGTGACTTTCCCTGTCTCGATTTTGCTGATCTTGCTCTGACTCATGGCACAACGCTTGGCGAGTCGGTCTCCCGTCAGACCGGCTCGCTTACGAAGCTCTCTAAGTGTCTCAGCCAGGTTCGCCTTGGATTCCCCCAGCCGTTCGGGGTCAAATGTCACCTGTTTTCTTTCACGTACTCCAGAAATGGTACGGACGCCGCGATGGCAATCTGCTTCCATCGCCGGTACGGTTGAAGGTCACCTGTGAACACCTCGCGGCCGATCTGCGTTCCATCGGGCCGGTAGTCCAGGTGAACGACGCTGGAATCGTCAAACATCCACCAATCCCGCCCGGTGATCGGCAGGCCGTGGTCGTTGTCCGTCACGTCGAGGACCCTGATGTCTTCCCCGGCCTCGGTATTGCCGGGAATGCCCCATGCGAACTGATACCGCTGGTAATCCGTGAGCGGCTGCCGCACGACCCGGACGCGTCCGATGTGCTTTCCTGCCTTCCGGTATGCCCGGACCCTCTCATGCCACCGGGCGTTATGGTCGACAGGTTTTTCCTCGCCTCGCATGAATCGCGCGACACTCGGAGCCTCACGAGGCATGCTGTAGGTCGGCTGTGCCTCGAAGCGCCATGCATCGTGCCGGAATGCGTCGAAAATCTCGCGCCACTCACCATCCGAGAGCATGGAATGCCTCCCGCAGAACTTCCTCTGGGATCTCGACAAGAGATTCCCCCTCGGGCGGGATGAAGTCCGTGAACGTGGCGCCCTGGACAACGAACGTATGCCGCTGCGTGGCGTACACGTTGGGGCAGTCGTCATCGTCACAGTTCGGCCCGTAGAGCCTGCCGGTAAGACGCGTCAGCCCCTCTTTGCCAGTCATGGTAAACCCTTCAAGGCGGCTTTCTCCCGGCCTCGTAGACGAAGGTAGAGGGGGCAGCTGGGCACGTCCATGCCGAAACGAGACTATTCCCGTCTTGGCATAGATTCGAAGGCTCCATCGTATCGGCGCATCCTCGCTCTCTGGGATCCGAGCACGCTGAGCCGATCGACCCACCTGCCACGCTACTTCCGATCGCGGAGGCCCACGCAACACCTTGGAAGGAGCACTCTCTTGACCGATCCGGACTCCCCGTCCGCGACAGCACTCCGTGCGGCGTTGGCCCGCAGACTTTCCGAGCAGGGACACATCCGTTCCGCCGCGTGGAGGAGGGCGGTGGAGGCGGTGCCACGGCACGTCTTCGTTCCGCACTTCTATCAACAGGTCGGCCGGGACTGGGAGAAGACCGCTGAGGGCGATCCAGGGCACCTGGCGACGGTGTACGAGGACCGCGCGCTGACCACGCAGGTCACGGAGGCCGTGCCGACCTCCTCGTCCAGTCAGCCGAGTCTGATGCTCCGGATGCTCGAAGCCCTGGACGTGGCGGCGGGGCATCGGGTGATCGAGATCGGCACCGGGACCGGGTACAACGCCGCGCTGCTGAGTGAGCGGCTGGGCAGTGACCACGTGACCACGGTGGAGGTGGACCGCTTGCTTGCCGAACTCGCGGAGGCACGGCTGCGTGCGTGCGGTTACGGTCCCACCGTGGTCGCGGCGGACGGCAGGGGCGGGCCATGCGGCCGGGGCGCCGTACGACCGCCTCATCGCGACCTGTGGGTTCAGCGTGCTGCCGCGCTCGTGGGTCGCGCAGGTGCGTCCGGCGGGGATCATCGTCTGCCCGCTCGGGTGGGGGAACGCCCGCCTCGTGGTCCGTGGTGACGGTGTCGCCGAAGGCCGCTTCCTCACCGGCGGTTCCTGCTTCATGGGCGTACGGGAGGAAGGAGGCACGGGAAGCATTCCCTACCCGGGCGAGCCCTCGTCCCCCGCCTGCACGAAGTCCACGGTCGACCCGGCCGTGCTCAGCGACCCCGATGTCGCCTTCGTGCTGTCGTTGGCGCTGCCGGAAACGGCACACGCCCTGGAACTGGATGAGTCGGGCCGGATGACTGGATGCCGGCTGTGGGCACGCGACGGCTCATCGGCGTACCTCGACCGGGGCCGGGTCGCTCAGGCGGGGCCCCGGCGCCTCTGGGACACGGTGGAGAAGGCGCTGGCCTGGTTCGAGAGCAACGCATGTCCGCCCCGCGACCGGTTCGGTGTCACAGTCACCCCGGACGCACAGCACTTCTGGCTCGACGAACCGGCACGGCTCGTGCCGCAGAACTGACCAACGCCCCGCGCAGGGGCAACGGCCTCGCGCGGGGCGTTGTCGCCGTACGTCCCGGAGTCGGACATCGGCTTCAGGCCGGGAAAGTCCCGCTCTTCACAGCGGTCACGAATCCGCTCCAGTCATGCGCCGGGAAGACCAGAGCGGGACCGGCGGGAGCCTTGGAGTCGCGGATCGGTATCGCACCGAGGGGGGTGAAGCTGCGGGAGAACTCCAGGCAGAGCCCGCCGTCGCCCTCGCTGTACGACGACTTGACCCATTCAGCCATGGAGAGATCGAGGCCGGCGTTCATGATCGGTACTCCTTCGACAGGGACTTGATGAAGGCAAGGGATTCGACCGGGGACAACGCATGTGCTCTGATCCGATCATAGTCATCCTGGGCTTTTCCTACTGTCTTCGGCTGGTCGTACAGCCTGCCGCCCCGAGGGCCGTCCGAAAACAGCACGGTGGGCGCATCGTCGAATGACAGCAGGGCTATCGGTCGCATCAGCCCGACCGGGGCCCCTGCGGCGTAGGGCAGCACCTGGAGGTCGACATGCCACTGGGTGACCGCAGCCAGCAGAAAATCAAGCTGCTCTGCCAGTACATCGGGTCCGCCGACCGCCGTGCGCAGTGCTGCCTCGTGGAGCACGCTCCACAGAGCCGGTGAGCGGGGAGCGTCGAAGATCTCGCGGCGGCGCAGCCGAGCAGCGACTTTGGCTTCGATTATGTCTGCGTCCGCTCTCGGGTGAGCTGCGCGGAAGATTGCGCGCGCGTATCTCTCGGTTTGGAGAAGTCCGCAGATGACACTAGGTGAGAAGTCCAGTTTCCGTGATGCTTTCCGCTCCATCTGGACGTACGGCACGAACCACGCCGGGTGGTCGCTCTCCTCGATCCGGTGCCGAAGGCGCTCGAAGAGGCCGCTCGTTCCGAAGACCAAGTCGCAGCCCCGGACGAACTTCTCGCTGGGCACGATCTGCCCGCCCTCCACCTTGCTGACATAAGCCTCCGAGTAACCGGTGCCCTGGGCCAACTGCTTCTGCGTCAGCTTCCGTCCCTCGCGGACCTGACGGACCTCGAATCCGAAGCCCTGGAGCAGGGTCAGGTTCTTGGGGGGCGCATCCTCCTCCATGTATCTGACCTCCCTCGATGCGCCTGGCGGTGCGGCGGCCTCCGCCCTGTGGGGGTTGAGATCGCCCGATCAAGCCGCACCGGACTCTACCCGTTGCGTGTTGATCCGGTGACAGTACGAGTACGCAATTCACCCGTCGGAGGATCTTCATGGCCACAGCCGAGTCCCCGCAGCCGCCGGTTCCGCCGGACGACGGGCGGCCGAGTACCGCCGAACTCATCGCTTGCAGCGAGGAGTTGAGCGAGGCGGTCCGTAATGACGCGGGCGGGCTCGTCGTCAGTGGTGCCACGCCTCGCCGTTGACGTTCTGGATCATGCGTTGCAGCACCTTCAGGGTCGTGACGTACTCCTCGTCGGTCACGTTCCGGTGGATCCGGTCCAGGGCGGCCCGGACGGCGGCGGCGGCCTTCGTGCGGACAGACTCGCCCTCGGCCGTCAGGCGGAAGTGGCCGGCGTGCGCGGTGATCAGGCCCGCGTCCGCCAGGGCGTCGATCTCGTCGTGCAACGCCTCGCCCACGTCCAGGTAGCCGTGGAGGACCGCGTACAACTCCTCTCTGGTGCGGCCCGCTTCGCCGGCGGTGGACAACTGGCCGAGCACCCACCAGCGCGGCTGCGTCAGGCTGGACTCGGCCAGGGCGGCGCGGATGTGGGTGACGACCGCCTTGTGGGCCGCCCAGCTCCAGTAGCCGATGGGCTGGTGGGGGAGATCGGCGTCGCTGTGGGAATAGGTGTAGGTGTCCATGCGCGCCACGCTAGGAGTTCAAGCATGGTTGAGGTCAAGACCGCACGATCTTGATGTCCCAGCCGCCCGTCACCGTCCGCTCGCCCACCTCGATCCGCACCCCGGCGTCCGCGTCGTAGTAGCTCTCGCCCGTCTCCAGTGGCGCGTCGGCCAGGCTGGGGTTGACCGAGGCCGCGTGGCAGGCGCTGGTGTCCGGGTGGCCGTCGAGGACTTCGATCGGGCCCTCGGCCGACGGCACGTCGCTGCGCACCCGGTACAGCAGCACACCGCGTGTGCACGTCGTCGCGTCGTTGCCGATGGGGGTGCGGGCCTCGGCCACCAGGGCCTCGGCCGGGCCGGTGCGGATCACGGCCAGGCGCGTGTCGGACTCGGGGCTCTCCGGATCCAGGGGGGCGCCCAGGGGTTGCAGGGTGTGGTGCGTGGTTCCCGGGGAGCGCACGCAGTCCACGTGCCCCGGCCGAAGCCAGCCAAGCTTCCACTTGTGCCAGCCGAACAGCTCAGGGGCGAGCCCGAATTGGCTTCCCATGAGGTCCCAGTCACCCACGTGCGTGTCCCAGTCGCCGAATCCCCGCTCCGGTCGGTTGTAGAGGTCGGGCAGATCGAAAACGTGCCCGGTCTCATGTGCCAGGACGTTCCGGTCGGGGTCGCGGCGTTCGAAGACGGTGACGATGCGTCGGATCTCGTCGTCCCCGATCCGGACGGGCTTGTCGAAGTTGACGACCTTGGTGGCGTCGGAGTCCACCCCGGGCGCGTCGGGGTCGGCGACCAGGTAGACGACGTCGTAGGCGCCGAGGTCGACCCGTGACGAGACCACCTTGAGCGCGTCGCGCACGTATGCGGAGCGCAGGGCGACGTCCCAGTCGCGCCGTATTCCGTAGTCCCGCGAATCCCTGGGCATCTTCAGCCACTCGGACACCACGTGCGTCCGCAGATCGAGCCGTCCGTAGGAGGCGGCGCGGAAGTAGTCGGCGGTCGCGGGGAAGTAGTCGGCGGCGATCCGCCGCGGCGTGAGCTCGGGCTCGGCGTCCGGGAAGGAGAGGAAGAGCATGACCGCCCGCAGCTCGCCGACGGGGCGCGGGTACTCCTCGTTCCAGGTGTCCACGCCCTCGGAGTGGTGGATCGCGGAGCGCGGCAGGCTGCACGGCTCGTCCGCGATCGCCTCGTCGCCCGGGCCGGCGGTGAGGGTGCTGCCGAGCAGGGCGGCCAGCGCGGTGAGCACGGCCGCGGGCCGGCGGTGGGCACGACGCACATCGACCTCCGATCGGCCTTACGGGAACGCCGATCACCACTCTGTTCGCAAATGCCGGATTACGACCTGTTTCAGTAGGCCGCCCGGGTCATGGGCAATACGATTACCCTGCGTATTCTTCAGTCGGGAACGGTCGGTAAGGCCCAGGCGCCGAGCAGAAACGATCAGCTTGTCGAAAATTTGTCGGAAGCACACATTTCAGGTTCCGAGACAGGCCCGACGGGCACTGGCTCAGCCCACGTCGCAGCCTCTATGATCGCCACATTTCCAGCGCGGATACGCCAAGCGGGCAGCCAGGGGAGCGCCCGACAGCACCATCGGGAGCGATCGGTGAACGGACCCCACAACGGACCGGGGCATGACCCCGGAAGCGCCCTCCATGCGACTCCATCAGCCTTTACGGAGAGTGAGCTTCTCGCGGACTATCGAGCCGCCTTCCAGATCGCCCAGCTGCCCATGGCGCTGGTCGGCAGATCGGGACAGATCCTGATCGCCAACCCGGCCTTCGGGCTGCTGCTGGGCATCCCGCCCGAGCGGCTGGCCGGCGTCCGCGCGGACGCCGTGACCGGGCTCGGCCTCGACGGCCGCACGCGCGGCTCGTACCACGCGGTGTTGCGCGGCCACAGCGAGCGCATGCGCTGCACGCGCCGCCTCAAGCACGCCGACGGGCACACGCTCTGGGCGGAGGTGACCGTGCTGCCGACCCGCTGCGAGGACTCGGCGGCGCTGCTGACCGTCCTCGACATCAGCGAGCGCCGCGACCTCCAGGAGCGGCTGCGCCACATCCAGATGCACGACCCCGTCACCCGGCTGCCGAACCGCGCGCTGTTCTTCGAACGGCTCACCAGCGCGCTCGCGGACTCGGCCACCGGACGCATCGGGCTCTGCTACCTCGACCTCGACGGCTTCAAGGCCATCAACGACACCCTCGGCCACCGCGTCGGCGACCAGCTCCTCAGCTCCGCCGCCCAGCGCCTGGCCCACTGCGCCACGGGCGCGGGCGGGCACCTGGTGGCGCGGCTCGGCGGCGACGAGTTCGCCGTGCTGGTCGAGGGCTCCACGGGCACCGAGCAGCTCACCCGCCTCGCGGAGAAGATGCTCAACGCCCTTCAGCGGCCCTTCGACCTGTGCGGGCAGCGGCTCGCGGTCTCGGCCAGCATCGGCGTGGTGGAGCGGGAGTGCGCGAGCACGACGGCCACCGGGCTGATGCAGGCCGCGGACACGACGCTGTACTGGGCGAAGGCGGACGGCAAGGCCCGCTGGACGCTGTTCGACCCCGAGCGCAACGCCCACCGCATGACCCGGCAGTCGCTGTCCGCGACGCTGCGCCGGGGCGTGGAGCGCGGCGAGTTCACGCTGGAGTACCAGCCGATCGTCGGGCTCGCGGACGACATCGTGCGCGGCGCGGAGGCCCTGGTGCGCTGGCGCCACCCGCAGTTCGGCACGCTCGGCCCGGACCGCTTCATCGGCCTGGCGGAGGAGAACGGCGCGATCGTGCCGCTCGGGCGCTGGGCGCTGGCGGAGGCGTGCCGCCAGGCGCGGCGCTGGCAGCTCGAACACCCGGAGCGTCCGCTGTTCGTCAGCGTCAACGTGGCGGTCCGTCAGGTCTGGGACTCGGACCTGGTGAGCGATGTGGCGGGCGCGCTGCGGGACTCGGGGCTGCCGTCGGGGCTGCTGCAACTGGAGCTGACCGAGTCGGCGGTGATGGGCTCGGCGGGCAGGCCGTTGCAGGCGCTCCAGGACCTGTCGGACATGGGCGTGCGGATCGCGATCGACGACTTCGGCACGGGGTACTCCAACCTCGCCTACCTGAGCCGGCTTCCGGTGCGGGCGCTGAAGCTGGACGGGACGTTCGTGCGCGGCTTCCGCACCGCCCGTCACCTCAATCCGGCCGATGAGACGATCGTCACATCGCTGGTGCAGCTCGCCCACAAGCTCGGACTGACCGTCACGGCCGAGTGCGTCGAGGGTCCGGCGCAGGCCGAACGGCTGCGGCGCATCGGCTGCGACACCGGCCAGGGATGGCACTACGCCCGGCCGATGCCCGCCGACCACATGGCCGCGCTGCTCGCCGGACGGACCTGACGGACCTGACGGACCGGCGGGGAGGCGGGCAGCGCCAGGGCACTCGACGCGCGGACCGCTCTGCCGGAATACTGCCGGGCCATGGCGATCTCGGCTGAGAACATCAGCATCGACCGATTCGAACGTCTGCTCGCGGACGAGTCGGTACCGCTCGTGCACCGCGCCCTGTGGCTGCTGCTGTGGGAGAGCGACGTGCGGGTGCTCGACCTGCTGGCACTGGACGTGGCGGACGTGGACCGGACCGGCGTCGCGGGCGAACGCGCCGCCGGTCTGCTCACGCGCCTCATAGGCGACCGCACGGCGGGCCCGCTGCTCGCGGTCGGCCCGCGTGCCCTGACGTGGGACCAGGCGGTCCGCACGGCGGCGGGCCTCGGCCACGCGGTCCACGCCTTCCGCACCAGCGGTCGCCGCCACCGCCGCACGACGGACGCCTGACCGGGGCCCGGACCCCTCCTCCGGACACCGCCGCCGGTCCGCCGGTCCGCCGGTCGGCCGGTGGGGCGTGGTGATCCAGCCGGAGCCGGGGCCTCCTCGGGGTGGACGAGATCGGCCGGTTCCGCCGCGAGCGGGACGGTGGGGGCGAGGCGGCGGAGGCGGATCGCGTGGGGTCGGCGCTGGATATCGGTGCCGTGGTCCGCGATGAACCGGGCCAGGGCGCGGGCCTCGCCGGGCTCGACGGTGGCCGCGGCGACGGCGGTGGCCAGCAGCACGCCGGGGGCACCGCCGAGGACATCGGGCCGGGCGGCCAGGACCGGGCCGAGGAGCGGGATGTCCGCCCGGTCGAGGGCGGCGAAGGCGTGCCCGGTGGGTGGCCTCCTGGTCGGTGAGGACCGCGTAGGCCCGGCCGGGCAGTAGCCGCCTGCGCGGATCAGGCCGGTCGCCCGCGCCGGCTCGTCCGCCGCCAGCCGGCCCGGCCGGAGCAGCAGCCCGGAGCACGCTGCCGCCGATGCCCGGCAGCACCTACACCGGATGTCTGCGCGCGCCACGACTCCCCCTCCACGGCTCTCCCTGGCGCGATCACGCCACCATCACCGGCCGCCGTACCGGCGGTGACGGAATCGATACAGACGGCCGGTGCCCCTCGTGCGGGTGACTGTGTGGGGTCGCGTGATCGCCTACCGTGTGCCCCGTCCGTCAGTTGAAGGAGAGGCATCACCGTGCGACCTGTCGTCACCGTGCTCGCGGCCGGGACCCTCGCGCTCGCCGCTGTCCCCGGGCCCGCCCACGCCGCCAACGGGCGGCTCGTCATCAACGGGACGGAGCACCTCTCGCCCAGCGGCTGCTACACCGACACCGGGTCGTCCCCGATGCGCGTGCTCAACGACATGGACCACCCGGCGGTCATCCACGAGTCGGTGAACTGCGCGGGCGCCGTCGACATGGTGATCCAGCCCGGCGAGTACCGGGTCACCGACCAGGGGAAGAGCGTCTTCGTCGAAGTGCCGGAGGAGGAGGACCCGGAGGAGGCCGAGGAGCCGGAGTCGGGGGGCGCCGGCTGAAGCGTGTCGCGGAAGCCGGGAGAGGCGCCGTTCCGGCCGTGGGCGAAGGCGGCGGTGCCAGCCCCTCGGGTGCCGATCCGGCGTGGCTGTCGGCCTGCTCCCGAAGGCGTCCCGGAAGGGCGTCGACGGCCATCGGGCGGTTCTGCGACGCGGTCCTGGGTCCGTCTCGTCCATGGGGGCGTCCGGGCGGGGTGCGGCGGGGCGCGCGCAGATCGGTGGGGGAGGCTCTGGGCCGGGTCCTGGGGCCGGTTCGGCAGCAACGCCGTCTCGCCCTCGCCGGGGCCCCGGTCGAGCGTGGTGCCCGGGCAGCCGCACAGGGCGGGCCCATCCGCCGGTGCGCCCGCACGGCGGCGGGTGGGCGACCGCGCGGTCCGGCAGAGCCCTGTCGATGCCCTGGCCCCGGAACGTCCGGGGTCAAGGAGTCGTCCAGCGGTGTGCGGGCGGTCACATCGGGCGCTTCCGCATCCGACGCGACGGCGGCACCAAGAAGGGGGCCCCGTCCGGCTTTCGCCGGGCGGGGCGCCCTTGTCGCTGTGCGCCGCCAGGGACTCGAACCCCGGACCCGCTGATTAAGAGTCAGCTGCTCTAACCAACTGAGCTAGCGGCGCCTGCTGACGTCGTAGACCTTAGCACCCCGATCCGACGGAACAAAAATCGGTTCGCGAGTCCCTAGGAACGGCGCCGTTGCAGCTCACGGCCGTACTCGATCATCTTCAGCGCGTAGTCCTCGGTCCACCCCGCGCGATCCGCGATCGCCGCCGCCGGGAGGCTGTCGAACCGCCGCGGGTCGGCGAGCTGGGCCGCGGCGATCGCCTGGAACTCCACGGAACGGTCGGCCGCCGCCTGGAAGGCCACGGCCAGCTCCGTCGCGCGGCCGAGCAGCTCGTGCGGGTCGGTGATCGTCTCCAGGGCGAAGAAGTGCTCCTCGTCCGCCTGCCCGGCCGGCGGTTCGAAGAACAGCGGGGCCGGGCGGTGGTAGCGGCGGGGAGGCTCGTCGGGCGCGGGCATCGGACGGTCAGCCTCCAAGGTTCGGCGCGTGGGCGTCGCGCTGCGCCGGACCATTCTGCCGTGCCAGCTCCAGCGGACGGGCGCTGCCGCGCGCCGCGATGACGGTCGGGCCCAGGGACGGCGCCGGGATCGCGTCGTGCTCGGTGCCCGGCGCGGGCCGGTCCAGCGCGTACCGGACGCGGATCCGGTTCGACAGCCGCAGCAGCGGGCGCGCCAGCAGCAGTCCGGCCGTCATGACCGCGACGCCGGCGAGGGCGTCGATGAAGTAGTGGTTCGCGGTGCCCATCACCACCATCGTGGTTATCAGCGGATACCCCACGGCCAGGGTGCGCATGAGCGGCGTGCGCGCTCCGTAGTGCCACAGTGCCACTCCGCACCACACCGACCAGCCGACGTGCAGACTCGGCATCGCCGCGTACTGGTTCGTGAGATCGCCCATGCCGCTGGGCGCGCTCGCTTCACCGGCCCACCACCCGTAGCCGCTGTACTGCGCCAGGCTGTCGACGAACCCGTGTGTGCCGGGCAGCAGTCGGGGCGGGCTCGTCGGCATCAGCGTGAACCCGACCAGCCCGAGCAGCGTCGAGGCCAGCAGCCAGGTGCGCATCAGCCGGTAGTGCAGCGGGCGGCGCCGGAACAGCCAGACCAGGATGGCCGGTGTGACCAGGTAGTGCAGCGACGCGTAGGCGAAGCTGGACGGGATGCCGAGCCACGCCTCCTGCGTGAACAGCTCGTTGAGCGGCTCCTCGGCGCTCAGCCAGAGGGTCTTCTCCAGCCGCAGGATGGCGAGCCCGTTGGCGACAGCCGTCTCGACGTCGCCCCGGGCCATGAGCCGGGCGGCCGAGTAGGCCCCGTACACGACCACGATCAGTAGCAGCTCGGTCCACCAGCGCGGCCGGTCTCGGGGCATGGTCGTCAGACTCCAGGTTCACATCGTCGTCGGCTGTCCTATCGGCTGGGGCCAGCCGGGGGTTGGTCGCATCCCACCGTAAGGCGAAGTCCGGGGGAACAGACGCCGGGGAGCCTCTTTCGGTTGCGTGCGGGATGATGAGTGATACGTGTGACAAACGAGAGGACCCTCATGCCCGCGTGCACCCTGCTGATCCGGCACGGACGAACCGCCTGGTCGGTGGCCGGGCGCCACACCGGACTCACGGACGTGCCGCTGCTGGACGAGGGCAGGTCCCAGGCGAAGGTGCTGGGCGCGCGCCTGCACCAGGCGCCGTGGAACGGGCTGCCGGACGCCGAGATCCGCACCAGTCCGCTGTCCCGGGCCAGGGACACCTGTGAACTGGCCGGATTCGGCGACCGCGCCACGACCTGGGACGCGCTGCGCGAGTGGGACTACGGCGACGTGGAGGGCCTGACCACCGCGGAGATCTCCGAACGGCACGGCGGGCCATGGGTGATCTGGCGCGACGGCGTGACCGGCGGCGAGACCCTGGAACACCTCTCCGCGCGCGCCGACGAGGTCGTCGCCTGGGCGCACGAGGCGCACGCGGCCGACCGGAACACGGTGGTCTTCGCGCACGGCCACATCCTGCGCGCGGTGGCGGCCCGCTGGCTCGGCCTCGACGTCCGGTTCGCCGCCCGGCTGCGCCTGGACGCGGCGGCGCTGTCGGCGCTGAGCTGGTCCTACGGCGAGCCCGCCATCGAGCGGTGGAACGACACCGGGCACCTGGACTCCGGGCAGCCGGGCGCCTGACGCCCGCCGCCGCGCGGGCCCCCGCGCGGGCCGCCGCCGCGCGGCTCGTCGTTCACGCGCTCAGGGTCCGCACCGAGAACGTCGGCAGCACCGGCACCGCGGGCGCCCGGTACGCGCGCCTGCGGTCGAGGAACGAGGCCACCGTCGCGTCCCCGCCCAGCGGACGCAGGCGCCGCGCCGTGCGGTCGAGCAGGGACGTGACCCGGGTCGAGCGCACCTGGTGGAGCCCGTCCAGCGCCCGGTTGCCGAACGCCGCCGCCTCCTCCGGCTCGCCGCAGGCCACCAGGTACTGCGCGAGCAGCGCCGCGTACAGCGTGGTGTTGCGCGCGAAGTGCGGATCGCTCCCGGCCTCCGTCACCGCCCGCCGCTGGCAGGCGCTCGCGCGGGCCCAGTCGCCCAGCATCGCCCAGCAACCCGCCTCGTGGCCCGCGAACTCGGCGTCGCCGAAGAACGACATCCACTCCGGATCGGCGTCCGCGGCGCCCCGTTCGTAGCGGGTGCGGGCGCGGTCCAGCGCCTCCTGGGCGCCGGTCCGGTCGCCCAGCCCGGCCCAGCCGGCGGCCTCCCGCAGCGCGAGCAGCGCCAGCAGCCGGTCGGAGCCGAGGTGGCGCGCCGCGTGCTGCCCGGCCTGCGCGGAGCGCACGGCCTCGCGGTGGTGGCCGGCGTCGCGGGCGAGGAAGGAGGCGTTGCAGAACGCGTGCGCCTCCAGTGCCGGGTCGCCGCTGATCCGGGCGGTAGCCAGGGCCTCGGCGTAGTGGGAGCGGGCGTGGTCGGGGCGGCCGGAGTCGTGGGCCAGCCAGCCCACCGAGATGGCCAGCTCCCCGGCCGCCGCGTGGAGTTGATCGCTCACACGCTGGCGCACGGCGCCGGTGCCGAGCAGGGCGAAGGCCGCCTGGAGGGTGTCGCGGGCGGGCCGGTACAGCGCGTCGGCGCCGTGGCGGTCGTCGAGCAGACGGATGTCGCGGACGGCTCGCCGCAGGGCGGCGGCCTCCGTTCCGCCGGGGCGCGCGGCCCCGGCGGAGGCGGGGAGCGACCCCAGAGCGGTCAGGGACGCGACGGCGGCCGGGCCGCCGGTCATGAACGCGCGACGCAGCACGTCGCCCTCCTCCGTGAAGTCCGTGTGGTCCGTCTCGGGTGTCCGAGGTGGGCCGGGTGTGGTGCGGTCGCCCCGCGGCGGCCTGCGCCGGCGGACGACCTGCCGGGCCTCGAAGCCGAGATCGGTCAGCGTGTACCCCGGGAACATATGAAGGAATACCCGTTCATAGGCGTAATTAGGGCACCTGATCTCACCCGCTTCGACGCGACCGATGTACCGGGCGTCGCAGCAGACCCGTTCACCGATCTCCCGCCCCGCGCGCCGGACGTCGGCGGCGAATTCGCCCTGCGACTTCGCGCCGCGGAGCTGACGGAAGACGTGGTTGAGGACCGGGGGATGGCCGTCCGGCCGGGACGCGGATGATGACGTCGCCATGGGCGGAAGGTACCCGCTGTGAACAGTCGACTACCGTGCGTTTTCCCTGTAAACAGGACATTCTGCCCGCGATCTGCCATGAACTGCCACCCTTTGCGGCAGTTCTGGGCCGTAGCCGTTGACAGGAGTCGCGCGTTGAACAACGCACCCGACAGTCGAACGAGGAGGATCCCATGGATACCGGCGAAGCGGAGCCCTGCGATCTCGTCACCGTTCCCGCCCGGCAGGGCCTGGAAGCCGTCGACATCCTGCGTCTGCGCCACGACGTGGGCCCCGTTCTGCACGACCGGGAGGGCGACACTCTCGGTTTCATCGTCCCGCCCGGCACCGCGCAGGGCTGGGACCTCCCGGGCAGCGCCTGCATCCAGACCTTCGGCGGGTCCGGGTGCGGTGCCCAGCCGCCGGTCACCGGCAGCGGCTGGCTCGTGCCGCCGGGCGGCACCGCCGCCGAGGCCACCGAGCCGGAACGTCTGCGCGCGGCCCTCAGCGAGGCCGTCCGCCTGCTCGCGGTCGTGGACCGCTGCGAGCCGCGCTGACGAGGCACCCCGCACGGTCACGACCCGGCGCGCCCTCCGCCACACTGGGGAGGTGGCGAGGAACAGGCAGCGGCGCGCGGGCGGCGCCGGAGGCGGGCGGGAGACCGTGGCCGAGCCCGTGGGCGGCGGCCTGGCCCGGCTCACGCCCGACCCGGACCGCGCGGACGGCTGGGAGCTGTCGCTCGACGGGGCGCCGCAGTCCCATGTGGACCTCGCCGAGCCCACCCGCCTCGCGTTCGCCTACCAGCGGCGGCTCGGCCACCTCGCCGACCTGGCCGCCCCGCCCTGGCAGCCGGTCAACGCGCTGCACCTGGGCGGCGGCGGGCTCACCCTCGCCCGCTACATCGCCGTGACCCGGCCCCGCTCCACGCAGCAGGTGGCCGAGCCCGACGAGCGCCTGACCGCGCTCGTCCGCCGCGCGCTGCCGCTGCCGCACGGCGCCCGCGTCCGGGTCCGCGCCGCCGACGCGCGGGAGATGCTCGGCCGCGTCCCGGACGGCTGGGCCGATCTGATCATCTCTGACGTCTTCGACGGCACCCGCACGCCCGCCCACTGCACCAGCGCCGAGTTCCTGGACGAGGCGCGCCGGGTGCTGCGGCCCGGCGGCTGGTACGCGGCCAACCTGACGGACGGGCCGCCGCTCGCGCACCTGCGCGGCCAGGTGGCCACCGCGCTCAGCCGCTTCGCCGCCGCCGGTCTGGCCGCCGACCCGGCGGTGCTGCGCGGCCGGCGGTTCGGCAACGGCATCCTGTGCGCCCGCGACGCCGCGCTGCCCGCCGACGAGCTGACCCGCCGCTTCGCCCGCGACCCGCACGCGGCGCGGCTGCTCACCGGGCGGGAACTGGCCGACTTTACGGCGGGCGCCCCGGTGGTGACCGACACCACGGCCGTCGCCTCCCCACTCCCACCGGCGGGCACGTTCGGCTAGGGCGCGGCGGGCGCGGTGCCGCCCGGTGCGGTCCCCGTTCACATCGGGTATTCCTGGGTCCTCGTCCAGCCGCCGCCCGGCTTCAGCCCGACCTCGTAGGCGAGCGCCTCGCCCGTCGCGTCGAAGGTGATGTGCCGTATTTCGGCCACCGCGGCCGGCTCGTCGAGACGGAGCACCTCCCGCTCCTCCGGTGTCGCCAGCCGCGCCGTCCAGGTGTCGCGGCCGGTGTGCGGCTTCCTTCCCGTCTGCAACTCGATGTAGCGCGTGGTGCCTTCACGGATCCGTTCCCGCACCAGCAGGCGCGGGCAGTGGACCAGGATCCAGACGGGGAACCAGGAGCAGGACATCGACCGCGGCCGGTCGCCGGTGAACCGCAGCCGGTGCCGCCGCGCGACCCGGTCCCCGGTGGCGATGCCCAGCGCCGTCGCCACGTCCTCCGGCGCGTGCACCTCCTCCGCGGCCAGTATCTCGGCGTGCTCCCCGGCGGTGTACGCGTAGCCCGTCTCGCGCGCGGTGCGGTACCGCTCGCCCGCCGTGCGGGCCAGGAGCGTCCGGTCCCTGACGAACGTCCCGTGATCCTGCCGCGTGTCGACCAGCCCCTCGACCTTCAGCACGCCGATGGCCCGTTCGGCCGTTGCCTTCGCGACGCTCCAGTGATCCGAGATCTCCGGAACGGACGGCAGCGGATCGCCGGCGGCCAGGGTTCCCCGGACGATCTGGCCGCGTAACTCCCAGGCGATCTGTTCGTACTTCGGCAGAGCCACTTCGCTCCTCCTCCGGCTGGCAGGGCAACGGGTCCACCGGGGAGCGTCGCAGCGGCCGGGTACCTGGTCAAGCGCCAGTAACTCCTCAGTGGACAGGGGCAGTTGACACTGGCAAGAGAAAATCCGGCCGAAGGTGCCGGCGCGCGCCCGCCACGCGCCCAGCCCGCGCACACCCCCTCACCCGGCGTGCGCCCGAACAGCAGACCACGCGCGATGAAACACCCGTCGAGGTGCGGTCGCAGTTGGCGAAAGGCATCCCCCGCGCCCGCCGGCGCGGTCTAGTGTCCGTGTCATGGTTGTTCGGCACCTCTGTGAGCCCGGGGACTTGGACATCCTCCGGCCGCTGCCCGGCCGCCCGGCCGCCGCGCAGCGGGTGAGCGCCGTCGCCGCCACGGACGGCCTGGACCGGGTGGCGGTGGCCACCGCCGCGCCCTGGTTCCCCGGCTTCGGTGAGCTGCTGGTGCTCGAACCCGGCTCCGGCCGGCCGCCGGAGCGGGTGACCCTGGCCCGCCGGGTTCCGGGGGCCGTGGTGCGGGACCTGGTGCTCAGCCGGGGCGGGGCCGCGCTGACGGTGTCGCTCGGCGGGAACGACGAGCAGCAGCTCGGGGAGGTCGTGCACTGGGAGGCCGGCGAACGCTGGCGCCGCCTGGTCAACCGCCCGCTCTGGGCGGGCTACGGCGACCCCGGCGGCATCCGGCTCGCGGTCAGCGGCGACGGGCGGGTGGTCGCCGGCTGCGACCAGGACAGCCGGACCGTCGTCGCCTGGGCGGCGGCGGACGGACGCCAGGTCGCCGAGCCGGCCGGGGCGGCCGGCGGCAGCGAGGCCGTCGCCCTCGACGCGGACGGCTCCCGGCTCGCGTTCCGGCTGTGCCGCTCCTGGGAGCGGGCGCAGGACGGCGCCGTCGCCGTGCTGGACACCGCGAGCGGCGGCATGACGGTCCACGCCACCGGCCTCGACTGGTGCTCCGGGCTGGTCTTCGCCCCCGGGGGCCGCTCGCTGGCGGCGGTCGGCACAGTGGCGGGGGCCGCCGCCGGGGTCGTCGTGGACCTGGGGACGGGGGAGCGGACCGGACGGGCACTGGCCGCGCTGCCGGGGGAGGCATGGCAGCAGCTCGTCCGGCCGGTGTGGGGGGAGAACGGGCCACGGGCCGCCGTACGGGCGGGGCGGACCGTGACCGTGTGGGACCTGAAGGACGGCGAACGGCTGCTCTCCGTCCCCGACCTGGGCCGTTCCACGGCCTGGGCGCTCACTCCCGACGGCCGTGCGCTGGTCGTCGCGACCACTGCCGAGGTGCGCGCCTACCACCTCGGCTGACAGCAAGGACCGGCCCGTGACCACCACCGATCTGTTCCGTCTCCTCGACTCCCGCCCCAGTGAAGCCGGTTGGCGCGACCTGTGCGCGCTGCTCGAACGGCTCGACGACCGGCGGCTCGCCGCCGTCACCCCGCGCGTGCTGCGCTGGCCGGCGGGCCAGCGGCCGATGCCCGACCACTGGTGGGCCCAGTGGGTCGCGGGCGACGTCCGCCCCTACCACGCCCTCGCCGGCACCCGCCGCCTCGGGCGGCTCGACCACGTGGAGACCGGGACCGTGCCGGTGGCCGCCGAGGACGACTTCACGGAGGAGATCGTCGACGAACTCCTCGCCGAACTCCTCCACGGCACCGGGTACGTCGCCTCGGGCGACGGCCGCGCGGGCCCCGGCGGCGCGGACGGTACCGGCGGTCCGGACGGCCCCGGCGCCGGCCGGGGCGCGTACTTCTACAACGGCGCCAGCGCCGTCGGCGCCCCGCCCGGCCTGCGCTGGCTCGCCCTGGCCGCCGCCGCCGAATGGCACCACAGCGGCGGCGACATCGTCCGCTGGGACACCACCCGCGACGCCCCGCTCGGCTGGTACCTCAGCGGCGGCGAGCACCGCGACGAGGCGTACGACCTGCACGTCAGCCCGGACGGCCGGACGGTGGTGACGGCCGTCGAGGGGCGCTGGCACGCCTGGTCGGCGCGGACCGGCGAGCCGCTGTGGGAGGTCGTCCCCGACCGCGGCCGGGACCTCAGCCTCAGCCGCGACGACCTCGTGCGGTTCGCGTTCTCCGGGGACGGGCAGCGGCTGGCCGTCGGCACCGGCAGCTCCGACGTCGTCGCCGTCCTCGACGCCACAACCGGCGGGACGCTGCTGCGCGTTCCCGACGCGCGCGACGCGTTCGGCCCGGTGGCCCTCGACTGGCGCGGGCACGTGCTCGCGCACGCCGGCCCGGCCGGGCGCGTGGTGCTGCGCGACGTGGCCACCGGTGCCGTGCTGGCGACCGCCGAGACCGGGCTGACCTCGGTGGGCGCGCTGGCCCTCGCGCCGGACGGCAGCGGCCTGTTCGCGGTGGGCGGCGCGGTCGGCGGCTCCCCCGAGGGCGCCGGGCTGGCCACGGCGGCGCGACCGGCCGCGCGGCTGTTCGCCCTTCGCCCGCGGCCCGGCGGACTGGCGGTCAGCGCCGGGGAGTTGCTGCGGCCCACCGGCTTCACCGAGGGCCTCGACGCCGACTCGCCCACCGCCGCCGTCACCACGCGGGCCATCTGGACGGCGGCGGGCCCGTTCGCCTTCATCGGCGCGGACTTCGGCTCCGTGCTGTTCGACGGGCGCGGCCAGACGCTGTGGGCCGACCCGGCGAGCGCGCTGGCCGCGTTCACCCCGGACGGGCGGGCCCTGGTCGTCGTGCAGGAGGACATCGACGCCTGGTTCCTCGACGGCCTGGCCCGGCCCGACGACGCGGCGCCACCGCCGCCCGCGCGGGAGTGCCCCGGACAGGTGCTGCTCACCGGGCTGCCCGCGTCCCTGGCCGGCGGCGCGGCGGGCGAGGCGCCCGCGGGCGGCGAACTGCCGTGCTCGCACTGGTCGGTGACCGTCGCCGCCATCGCGGACGACGCCCGCGCCCTCGCGTTCTGCGCCAAGCTCGACCGGCGCTCGGCCGACCGCCCGCAGGTGCTGTGCCGCTGGCCGGAGGCCGGTGCCCCGCCCGAGGTGTCCCTGCTGCCCGCCGTCGAGGGCGCCGCGTACGTCGCCGACCTCCTCTTCGGACCGCGCGGCGACGTCCTGGCCCGCGCGCTGCTGGGGGAGGAGCCCTGTCTCGTCCTCACCGACGTGGCCACCGGCCGCACCCGCTGGCGCCACCCGCTGCCGCCCGCCGCGCCGCACGGCCGCGACCGGCTGCGCCTGGCGTTCAGCGCCGACGGCTCCCGGCTGGCGCTCGCCGCGCACACCGTGGGCCGGGTGGTCGTCGTGGACGCCGCGACAGGAGAAACGATCCGCGAGATCACCGAGCCCGCCCGCCACCCCGAGCACTGGCGGCGACCGCGCGTCGACATGGCGGCGCTGGACACGGCGGGCGAACGCGTGGCGTTCGGCGCCCGCGACGACCTCAGCCGCGTCACCGTCCGCGACGTCGCCACCGGCAAGACGCTGCTGCGGGCCGAGCCCGCGCGGCTGCGGCAGATCACCGGGCTGGCGTTCGCGCCGGACGGCACGCGGCTGGCCGTCGCCGGTTCCACGGACGACGGGCACGCCGCGCTGTGGACGCTGCCGCTGGCCGGGGACCGGGAGGTCCCGCCGGTCGCGCCGCGGATCGCGGTCCGCGACCTGTCGATGCACGATCAGCCGGACGGCACGCTGGTGTGGTCGGCGGTCTCAGGCGGCCCGAGGGCGTACTTCCCCGGCAGCCACGGCTGGGGCGCCGTGTGGGACGCGGCGACGGGCGCGGTGCTGGCGCACATGCCGTTCGGCAGGGCGGACGGCGGGGTGGCGCTCGCGCCGGACGGGCGGGCGCTGGTCACGGTCACGCAGTACGGGGCGCGGCGCTGGCCGCTGTAGTACGTCACGGGCTGGGTGCGCGGGGGGCGCGGCGCTCACGAGCACCAGAAGAGGAAGCAGCCGCCGTCGTCGTCATCGTCGTCCTCGGTCGGGGACGGCGACGGCGCGTCGGTGGGCGACGGCTCGCCGGGGCTGGGGGAGGGGCTCTCGCCGGGGTCCGGCCCGGAGGGCGACGCGGAAGGCGACTCGCCGCCGGGCGGGGTCTCGACCGCGCCGCTCTCGTCCACGGTCGGCCGGGCCTCGTCCTCGTCCTCCCGGTTCCCCCGCTCGTCCTCGTCGTTCTTGTCCCCGTCCTCCTCCGCCGCGTCCCCGGTGGGCTCCGCCGTGCCGCCGGGCGAGGACGGCAGCGCCACGGACCCGTCGGTGCCCGCCCCGCCGTCGCCGTCGCCCTCGTCCCCGGCGGCACCGGACGGATCGGGCGACTCGGCGGCGCCGGTGTCCTGTTCGGGGTCGAGGGACGGCACCAGGGAGGGCATCACGACGTCGCCCACCTCGGAGACGGCGAGGCCGAGCACGGCGAGGCCGAGCAGGGTGGCGGCGAGGTAGCGGCGGCCGGTGCGGCGGACCACGGCGTGCTTCCCCGCGCCGCCCGCCGCCGCGACGGGCTCGTCGTCGTCCTCGTCCTCGGCGTCGTACGCGTCGTCGGACGGCTCCGGTGCGTCCCGGTCGCCGGCGAGGTCGTAGGTCCCGATGACGGCCGTCGCGGGCCCGTCGTCGTCCGCCACCGCGTAGGCGTCCTCCGGGTGGAGTCCGCCGCCGGCCGCGGGCGCGACCGCGGCCCCGGGGAGGAGGGCGGGATGGGCGGGGTGGTCGTCGGCGTAGGCGTAGTCGCCGGGGTAGTCCCCGGCGTGGTCGGCGGGGTGCGGACCGGCCGCGGGATACGGGTCCGCGGGGGTGTGGCCGCCGACGGGCGCGTAGCCGGGCCCGGCGTGGCCGTAGCCGTGCCAGCCGTAGAGCTCCACGGTCCGGTGATCGGCGGCGGGGTAAGGAACCAGGTCGGCGCCGGTGCCGGTGCCGTAGGCGGTGCCGTCGTGCCCCTCGGCCGGGGGGTGGTCGTCGTCCCGCTGATCGGCCGGGGCGTGGGCCGTCTCCGGTTCGCTGGGGGCCGGGGCGTACACGCGGTCGGCGTAGACGACGGGGCGGTCGTCCTGCGGCCCCGCGCCCGCGTCGTCCCCGCCGTCCGCCCGCTGCCCGTCCGCGTACGGTCCCGTCCCGGAATCGGGGAGCTCGACGGGCACCAGGGGCGCGGACCAGGGGGCCGAGGCGCCGCAACCGGGGCATATGAGCGCACCGTTGAGGTGCCTCTGGCATGTTACGCAGTAGTGCATTGGCTCCTCGATCCGCACCGACGGGGACAGTTGTTGAGGGTGGCGAACACCTTAGCGGCGGGCGTCTTTCCGGCATCCTCCCGTCCACAGAAGACTTCGGCGCCCGGCGGTGGCGGGCTATTCTGCCCTGCCCGCCGCGGCCTGTCGTACCCGGCCACTACCCTTGGTCCCCATGTGCGGACGGTATGCGGCGAGCCGGCGGCCCGAGGACCTGGTGGGGCTGTTCGACATCGAGCGGTGGGAGCCGGCCGAGGCTCTCCCCGCCGACTGGAACGTGGCGCCCACCAAGGAGGTGTACGCCGTCCTCGACCGCCCGGTCAAAGAGCAGGGGCCGACCCCTGTCCGCCAGCTCCGCGTGCTGCGCTGGGGACTGGTGCCCTCGTGGGCGAAGTCGCCGGACACGGGCGTCAAGATGATCAACGCGCGGGCGGAGACCGTGCACGAGAAGCCCGCCTACCGCCGCCCCTTCACCTCGCGCCGCTGCCTGCTCCCCGCCGACGGGTACTACGAGTGGGCCACCGGTGCCGGGGAGCGCGAGGAGGAGGTGAAGGGGAAGCGGAAGCGGCCCCGCAAACGGCCGTACTTCGTGACGCCCGCCGACGGCTCCGTGATGGCGCTGGCCGGGCTGTTCGAGTTCTGGCGCGACAGCACCCTCCCCGACGACCACCCCCGGGCCTGGTGGGCGACGTGCGCGGTGATCACCACCGAGGCCGAGACCGCCCCGCTCCCCGGCCTCGACGCCGGGGCACCGGACGGGCGCGGTCCGCGCTCGCTCTCCGACATCCACCCGCGCATGCCGCTGGCCCTCCCGCCCGAGCGCTGGGACGCCTGGCTGGACCCGCGCCGTTCCGACCCCGAGGAGATACGGACCCTGCTCGCGCCGCCGCCCCCCGGCCGGTTCCGGGCGTACCCGGTGCCGCTCGCGGTGAGCAACGTGCGGAACAACGGGCCGGAGCTGGTCACGGAGCTGCCCGCGCCCGAGGAGGAGACCCTGTTCTAGGGGTTCAGGGGGAAGTGCTAGGGGTTCAGGGGGAATGCGACGCCGGGTGCGGGTGTTCTCACGGGCGACAGGCACTGGTAGAGGAGATCGCCCGATGGGTTCCATCGCATGCCCCCCGCGTCCGGCGGACCGCACCCTCCGTCGGACGGCGGCCCAGGTGGACTGGGCGACGTTGCGGCTGGCCGCCGAGCGGTCGTCCCGACCGGCCACCGGGCCCGGTCGTCGTCTATCCTCCGAAGCGGATGAGCCCGTGGGCGGGCTCCTGACCCTTGCGGAGGAGGTGGGTCCGGTCACCGGGACGGACGAGGGGACGCACGAGGAGACCGATGCCGAGCGCAACGCGCGCTTCGAGCGCGACGCGCTGGGCTATCTGGACCAGATGTACTCCGCCGCCCTGCGGATGACCCGCAATCCGGCGGACGCCGAGGACCTGGTGCAGGAGACGTATGCCAAGGCGTACGGATCGTTCCACCAGTTCCGCCAGGGCACCAACCTCAAGGCGTGGATGTACCGCATCCTCACCAACACCTTCATCAACTCCTACCGCAAGAAGCAGCGGGAGCCGCAGCGCAGCGCGGCCGAGGACATCGAGGACTGGCAGCTCGCGCGCGCCGAGTCGCACATGTCCACCGGGCTGCGGTCGGCCGAGTCCCAGGCGCTGGACCACCTGCCCGACTCCGACGTGAAGCAGGCCCTCCAGGCGATCCCCGAGGAGTTCCGCATCGCCGTCTACCTGGCGGATGTCGAGGGGTTTGCGTACAAGGAGATCGCGGACATCATGGGTACCCCGATCGGTACGGTGATGTCCCGGCTGCACCGCGGCCGTCGGCAGCTTCGCGACATGCTCGCGGATTACGCGCGCGAGCGCGGCCTCGTCCCGGCCGGGTCCCAGGAAGGCTCAGGATCATGAGTGGTGAACAGTCGCACCCGAAGGACTGCTCCGAGGTCCTGAACCGGCTGTACGAGTACCTGGACCGCGAGATGCCGGACGGCGACTGCGCGAAGTTCCAGGAGCACATCGACGAGTGCTCTCCGTGTCTGGAGAAGTACGGGCTGGAGCAGTCGGTGAAGAAGCTCGTGAAGCGCTGCTGCGGCCACGACGAGGTACCGGCCGACCTGCGGGCCAAGGTGCTGGGACGGATCGACATGATCCGCGCCGGGGAGGCCGCAGCCGCCCCGGCTCCGGCCCCCGCCCAGGGCGCCGAGCGCCCCGCCGACGGCTAGCGGCGCCGCTTCTCACGGTGGTCCCGTGCGCACGCACCGCGCACGGGGCCACCGTTTTTCGTCCCGCTGGTCGTCCGCCGTCTCGCGCGTGGCGTCCGGCTGTCCCATCCTGTGAGCAGGCACCTGTCCGCCCATGGTTGGATGCGGTCCGGGACGGACAGGAGAAGTGTGAAGTGCACGCTACCAAGCGGGAATCAGGCAGGACATCGTGAGGATCTTCGGCAGGGTCCGACAGCGGCCGTCCACGGACTGGCGGCTGGCCACCAACCGGGCGTTCACCCTCATCGACGACGGCCGCTACGACGACGCGGACGCGCTCCTGACGCGTGCCGCCGACCTGGAGCCGTGGCTGTCGGAGTCCTGGTTCAACCTGGCCCTGCTGCACAAGTTCCGGCACGACTGGGAGCTGGCGCGCTCGGCCGGGCTGCGGGCCGTCGCCCTGCTGGAGAAGGACGCCAACGCCCCCGACTGGTGGAACGTGGGGATCGCGGCCACCGCCCTCCAGGACTGGCCGCTGGCGCGCCGCGCCTGGCAGGCGTACGGGCTGCCGGTGCCCGGCGCCCCCTCGGTCACGGACGAGCCGCTGGGCATGGAGCTGGGCGGCGCCGCCGTCCGGCTCTCGCCCGAGGGCGAGGCCGAGGTGGTGTGGGGCCGGCGGCTCGATCCGGCCAGGATCGAGGTGCAGAACATCCCGCTGCCCTCCTCCGGGCGGCGCTGGGGCGAGGTGGTGCTGCACGACGGCGTGCCGCGCGGCGAGCGGACGACGACGAGCGGCGGCGTCGCCTCGGTCTACCCGGTCTTCGACGAGATCGAGCTGTGGGCGCCGTCGGCGGTCCCCACCTGGGTGGTGCTGATCGAGGCCGCCACCGAGGCCGACCGGGACGCGCTGGAGCGGCTGGCGGCCGACGCCGGGTACGCGGCGGAGGACTGGTCGTCGTCCGTGCGGCTGCTGTGCCGGGCGTGTTCCGAGAGCCGGATGCCCAGCGAGGAGGGCGACGGCATGGCGCTGCACGACCCGCACGACCACAGCGCGCCGGGAGCCCCCGGGCCGCTGGGGCACACGGGCGCCGGTGCGAGCGGGCTGTGGTCGCCCGAGCGCGAGTGCGGGCTGGCCGCGCCGGGCTCGCTGGTGCGCGGGCTGCTGGACGGCTGGGTCGCGGACAGCCCCGACACCAGAGATTGGCGGGATCTCGAAGAGGTCTGCTGAGGCCCGACGGGTCGCCCTCGCGCGGGTCGTAAGCTGTACGGATCACGCGGAGCATGACCGAAAGGCATACGGGCCGACCATGGCGCAGCAAGAGACCGATGAGCGGGTCAGCGACGAGTTCATCGACGACACCCAGGACTGTGAGGAGCGGGAGCGGGCGTACCGTGAGCGCGGTACGGCCCGGCCGATCACCGTCGTGGGGCATCCGCTGCTGCACAAGGAGTGCCGGGACGTCACGGAGTTCGACGACAAGCTCGCGGCCCTCATCGACGACATGTTCGCCAGCCAGCGCGCGGCCGAGGGCGTCGGGCTCGCGGCGAACCAGATCGGCGTGGACCTGAAGGTCTTCGTGTACGACTGCATGGACGACGAGGGCGTGCGGCACGTCGGCGTCGTCTGCAACCCGGTGCTGGAGGAGCTCCCGGCGGACGCGCGGGTGCTGGACGACAACAACGAGGGCTGCCTGTCCGTCCCCACCGCCTACTGGGAGCTGCCGCGCCCGGACTACGCGGTGGTGCGCGGCCAGGACGCGTCCGGCCGGCCGATCGCGGTGCGCGGCACCGGGTATTTCGCCCGCTGCCTCCAGCACGAGACGGACCACCTCTACGGCCGCCTCTACATCGACCGCCTCTCCAAGCGGGACCGGAAGAAGGCCCTCCAGATGATGGCCGAGGGCACGCCGCGCTACGCAACGGTACCCAACGCGTAGGTGACGCGGGGGAGAAGAGCGGCGGGACGTCCCGGGGCGAGAGCCCTGGCGTCCCGCTCGCGCGGTTGACGCGCGTTGACCGATGGGTCACCCTCGGAGCTATCTCCCTCTCACCCCACGGAGGCGGCATGTACAGACGCGCGGTACGCGTCTTGCTCACGATTGTCATGGTCGCGTCAGCAGCGCTGATCGGGACCGTCACCACGGCCGGCACCGCCCACGCCGACGGCTGCTACACCTGGACCCGCACCCTCAGCCAGGGCATGTCGGGCGAGGACGTGCGGCAGCTCCAGATCCGGGTCTCCGGCTACCCCGGCTACGGCAACGTGCTCGCGATCGACGGCGCCTACGGCCCGGCCACGGCGGCGGCCGTCCAGCGCTTCCAGTCGGCGTACGGGCTCCCGGCCGACGGCGTCGCCGGCTCGCAGACGTTCAACAAGATCTACGCCCTCCAGGACGACGACTGCACGCCGATCCACTTCTCCTACGCGGAGTTGAACCGCTGCAACTCCGACTGGTCGGGCGGCGCCGTCAGCGCCTCGCAGGCGCGGGCGAACGCGCTGGTCAACATGTGGAAGCTGGAGGCGATGCGGCACGCCCTGGGCGACGTGCCGATCAACGTCAGCAGCGGCTTCCGGTCCTACGCCTGCAACAACGCGGTCGGTGGCTCCTCCACCAGCCGTCACCTGTACGGGGACGCCGTCGACCTGGTCGGCAGTCCGTCGCTGTGCACCCTCGCCCAGCGCGCCCGCTACCACGGCTGGCGCGAGATTCTGGGCCCGGGCTACCCGGGACACGGCGACCACACGCACGTCGCGCACAAGTCGTCCCAGACCTGGTCGGCGTCGAGCTGCGGCATCTGATCCACCGCATCTGATCCACCGCGTCCGGTCCACGGCGCCCGGCCGGCGACCCGCGGTCCGCCCCCGCCCGTACGGGGGCGGACCGTCCGCGTCGCCGGAAGCCGCCGGAAGCCGTCAGAAGTCGTCGTCGAACGAGACGGACCCCTCCACCGCCACCTGGTAGGCCGAGGCCCGGCGCTCGAAGAAGTTCGTCAGCTCCTGCACGTTCTGCAACTCCATGAAGGAGAACGGGTTCTCCGAGCCGAACACGGGCGCGCACCCGAGCCGGACCAGCCGCTGGTCGGCCACGCACTCCAGATACGCGCGCATCGACTCGGTGTTCATGCCGGGCAGCCCCTCGCCGCACAGGTCACGGGCGAACTGCAGCTCCGCCTCGACCGCCTCCCGCAGCATCGCGGTCACCTCGCGCTCCATCTCCGCGTCGAACAGGCCCGGCTCCTCGCGCCGGACCGTGTCCACCACCGAGAACGCGAAGTCCATGTGCATGCTCTCGTCGCGGAACACCCAGTTGGTGCCGGTGGCCAGGCCGTGCAGCAGCCCGCGCGACCGGAACCAGTACACGTAGGCGAAGGCGCCGTAGAAGAACAGGCCCTCGATGCAGGCGGCGAAGCAGATCAGGTTGAGCAGGAAACGGCGCCGGTCCGCCGCCGTCTCCAGCCGGGGGATCCGCTCCACCGAGTCCATCCAGCGGAAGCAGAACCGCGCCTTCTCCCGGATGGACGGGATGTTCTCCACGGCCGCGAACGCCGCCGCCCGCTCGTCCGGATCGGGCAGGTAGGTGTCCAGCAGCGTCAGGTAGAACTGGACGTGCACCGCCTCCTCGAAGAGCTGCCGGGACAGATACAGCCGCGCCTCGGGGGAGTTGATGTGCTTGTAGAGGGTGAGCACCAGGTTGTTGGCGACGATCGAGTCGCCGGTCGCGAAGAACGCCACCAGCCGGCCGATCAGGTGCCGCTCGCCCGGCGAGAGCTTCGCCAGGTCGGCCACGTCCGAGTGGAGATCGACCTCCTCCACCGTCCAGGTGTTCTTGATGGCGTCCCGGTACCGCTCGTAGAACTCCGGGTACCGCATCGGGCGCAGCGTCAGCTCGAAGCCCGGATCCAGCAGGTTCTTGACGGAGGGTCCGGCGGTCTCGGTGGTCACTGGCATGCCTCGCAGGACTCGGGGTTCTCCAGGGAGCAGGCGACGGCTGCCTCCGGCTCCGGGAGCGCCACACGGGCGGACTGGGCGGACTGGGCGATCCGGGTCGCGGGCCGGGAGCGCAGGTAGTACGTCGTCTTCAGGCCGCGCTTCCAGGCGTAGGCGTACATCGAGCTGAGCTTGCCGATGGTGGGCGCGGCCATGAACAGGTTGAGCGACTGGCTCTGGTCCAGATACGGCGTTCGGTCGGCGGCCATGTCGATCAGGGCGCGCTGCGGGACCTCCCACGCCGTGCGGTACAACTCCCGCACCTCGTCCGGCAGTCCGGGCAGCGCGGCCACCGACCCGTTCGCCTCGCGCAGCGCCTCGCGGGTGGCGGCGTCCCAGCGGCCCAGCCGCTTCAGCTCGGCCACCAGGTAGGTGTTGACCTGGAGGAACTCCCCGCTGAGCGTCTCGCGCTTGAACAGGTTGGACACCTGCGGCTCGATGCACTCGTACACCCCGGCGATCGAGGCGATGGTGGCGGTCGGGGCGATGGCCAGCAGCAGCGCGTTGCGCAGGCCGGTGCGGGCGACGCGGGCGCGCAGGGCGAGCCAGCGCGCGGGCCAGGCGGGCTCGGCGCCGGGGTAGTGGTCGGGGTGGAACACGCCGTGCGCGGTGCGGGTGTCGTCCCACGCCGGGAGCGGGCCGTGCCGCTCGGCCAGGCCGGCGGAGGTCTCGTAGGCGGCGAGCATGATCCGCTCCGCGATGCGGGTGGACAGCGCGCGGGCCTCGGGGGAGTCGAACGGCAGCCGCAGCCGGAAGAAGACGTCCTGGAGGCCCATCACGCCCAGACCGACCGGCCGCCAGCGGGAGTTGGCGGCGGCGGCCTGCCCGGTCGGGTAGTAGTTGATGTCCACGACCCGGTCCAGGAAGGTGACGGCGGTCCGGACGGTGGCGTCCAGCCGGTCCCAGTCCATCGCGCCGTCCGGGCCCAGGTGGGCCGCGAGGTTGACCGAGCCGAGGTTGCACACGGCGGTCTGGCCGTCGTCGGTGACCTCCAGGATCTCGGTGCAGAGATTCGAGGAGTGCACCACCGAGCCGGGCCGCGCGGTCTGGTTGGCGGTGCGGTTGGCCGCGTCCTTGAACGTCATCCAGCCGTTGCCGGTCTGCGCCAGGGTCCGCATCATCCGGGCGTACAACTGCCGGGCGGGCACGGTCCGCAGGGCGCGCCCCTCGGCCTCGGCCCGGCGGTAGGCCGCGTCGAACTCCTCGCCCCACAGGTCCACCAGCTCGGGCACGTCCACCGGGGAGAACAGCGACCAGGCGGTGTCCGCCTCGACCCGGCGCATGAACTCGTCGGGGATCCAGTGCGCGATGTTGAGGTTGTGGGTGCGGCGGGCCTCCTCCCCGGTGTTGTCCCGCAGCTCCAGGAACTCCTCGATGTCGGCGTGCCAGGTCTCCAGGTAGACGCAGGCCGCGCCCTTGCGCCGGCCGCCCTGGTTCACCGCGGCGACCGACGAGTCCAGGGTGCGCAGGAACGGCACGATGCCGTTGGACGTGCCGTTGGTGCCCCGGATCAGCGAACCCCTGGCCCTGATCCGGGACCAGGACAGGCCGATGCCGCCCGCGTGCTTCGACAGCCGGGCGATCTGGTGGTACCGCTCGTAGATCGAGTCCAGCTCGTCCCGGGGGGAGTCCAGCAGATAGCAGGAGGACATCTGCGGGTGGCGCGTCCCGGAGTTGAACAGGGTGGGGGACGACGGCAGATAGGCCAGGGAGCTGATCAGCCGGTAGAACGCGGTCACTTCCGCGAGCACCCGCGCGTCGTCGTCGTCCTCCGCGGCGAGGCCGCAGGCGACGCGGAGCAGGAAGTGCTGCGGGGTCTCGATGACCTTCCGGGTGGTGGGGTGCCGCAGCACGTAGCGGGACTCGACGGTACGCAGCCCGAAGTACTCGAAGCGGTCGTCCGCGCCGTCCGCGATCGCCTCCTCGACCAGGGCGTCCAGCCGCTCGGCGTGCCGGGCGGCGAACGCGGCCGTGCGGTCGGCGATCAGCCCTTCGCGGTGACCCACCGCGACCGACGCGGAGAACGACACCGCGCCCTGCCCGGCGGCCTCCTCCCGGATGGCGAGGGTGAGGAGCCGGGCCGCCAGCCGCGAGTACGCCGGGTCCTCCGCGATGAGCCCGGCGGCGGCCTCGATGGCGAGCGCCCGCGTCCCGGCCTCGTCCAGGCCGGGATGGCGCCCGCGCTCGACCGCCTCCGCCACCCGGCCGGGGTCGGCGGCGGGCAGATCGGCGGTCAGCTCGGCCAGCAGCCCGGCCGGCGTGCGCGACGGCGGCGCTGTGGCGGGCTCCACGGGTGCGATGGTCACTCGGTCTCTCCCTCGGTTCGCGGTGGCCCCGGCGCGGGCGGTGCGGGGGCGGGCGCGCGAGGGCATGCGTGTGCCAGGAGCTGTGACACAGCAAACACTTGACCGCGCGCCGTCCACCGGCCCGACGTGCGGGGCCCGGACACATGCGATGCCGTCCGCGGGGGCCGGACGCGCCGCGGGCAGCACGGAGCGGCCCGCGGCACACCGATGGGGAACAGTCCCGGACTCGCACCGGATTCCCTGCGGCGACAGCGAGTTGAGCATACATCTAGTGCTGGCGGATGCGAGAGCCCCTATATGTTGTGCCGTTGGTCTCGGCCAGGTGCAAGGTCAACTGCGAACGCGTGAAGGGTGAACCCCGGGATGGGCTCCCAGTCGCGCTCCGGCGCCCGAACGAACCCCAGCCGCCGATACAGCCGGTGCGCCGTGTGCAGATGCGACTGACTGGAAAGGACCACGCGCCGCAGCCCCCGGGCCCGGGCGCGTCGCAGGCACGCGCGCACCAGCGCCTCCCCGGCGCCCCGGCCGCGCGCCTCCGGACGCACCGCCAGCATCCGGAACTCCGCCTCGCCCTCGGCCGCGACCTCCGCCAGCTCCCCGCCGTCGCCCACGAACGTGACGGTGCCCAGCAGCTCGCCCTCCGCCCCGCCGTCCGCCGCCCCGTCCACCGCGACGAGCAGCTCGGCGCGCGCGGCGCGCCGCGCGGCGTCCCGCAGCTCCGTCAGATACTCGTCGGCCTCCCCGAACGTCAGCAGCCCGTCCCCGAGATACACCTGGGCGGTCAGCTCCCCCACCGCGCCGTACTCCTCCGGCCTGGCGTCCCTGATGGTGATGTCCATGCACGCAGTGTGACCGAGGGATCTGACAATTCCCCACCGGTTATCGCGCCGCCGGTGCCCGGTCACCGGGTGCGCAGCACGAAGAAGCCCGCTTCCTCCGCCAGGACCGCGTACCGGGCCCGCGGGTAGAGCTGCTGGGCGTACGCGACCACCGAGGCCGCGCTCCGGCCGGCGTCGTAGTAGGCGAGGTACTCCGGCGGCCCGCCGTCGCCCTGCCCGATCCAGAACACCCGGCAGCGGCCGGTGAGATGGGCGATCGGGCGGACGTTGGCCGCGACCTCGGCGCCGTCCGGCACCACCGCCAGCACCCGCGCGCCGGCCTCGGCCACCGGCCCCGCGCGATAGGTGTCGGCCCGGGTGAGCGCGGCCACCGGCAGCGCGGTGCTCAGCGCCAGCGCGGCGGCCACCACCGCGGCCGGCAGGTGGTGGACGTAGGAGCGCAGCCACGGCCGCGCGGAGGCGCGGGAGCGGTGCAGGGCGTCGGCGAGGGCGAGGACGACGGCGGGCATCAGCACGGCGCTGTAGTGCCAGTCGGTGCCCCAGTAGTGCGGCTCCTGGGAGACGAAGCGCCAGCCGAGGGTGGGCAGCGCCACCAGCAGCAGCGGTGAACGCAGCGCCAGCAGCCCGGTGGTGGGCACCAGCACCCACAGCAGCGTGCGGAACTTCTCCTCGCCCCCGGTGAGGAGCTGGTCGAGCGGACCGCCGCCGTCCTCGCCGAGCTTCGTCCAGTAGTCGTACGCGCCGCCCGTGTTGAAGGCCGGTATCACCACGGTGATGATCAGGGCGCAGGCCAGCACGCAGCACGCGGCGACGGCGAGCGCGGCGGTCGCGGCCCGGCGGTCGCCCCGGCCGCGGGCGCGGAGCGCGACGACGGCCGCGATGGCCGCGGCCGTCATCCCCAGGTCCTCCTTGACCAGCAGCAGCGGCAGGGTCCAGCACAGGGCGGCGCGCCACCGCTCGCGCAGCACGGCCTCCAGGGCGAAGGCGATGAGCGGGACGGCGAAGCAGATCTCGTGGAAGTCGAAGTCGACGGCGCGCTGCACGCCCCACGACAGCCCGTACGCGACGCCGAGGGCCGCGCCCCTGGCCCGTCCGAGGAGGAACGCGGCGGCGCGGGTGACCGGGACGACGGAGAGCGCGAACAGGGCGGCCTGGGCGACGAGCAGGGTCACCGGGGTCGGGAACACCCGGTAGAACGGGGCGATCAGCGCGGTGACCGGGCTGAAGTGGTCGCCGAGGATGGGGAATCCGGCGCCCTTGAGGTCGGAGACGGGGGCGTCGAGGTGGGCGTAGGACCGGATGACCTGCTCGAATATCCCCAGGTCCCAGGACCGGGTCTCGAAGCGGCGGTAACGGGTCACCGACAGCGTGGCGTAGACGGCGAAGAAGCCCAGTGCCAGCAGCACGGGTTCGTGCCGGGCCCACCGGCCGGCGCGCCGGTCGCGGGGGGTGTGGTCGTGGTCATCGAGGCACCGGGGGAGGAGGCGGTCACCGGTCGGGGGCCGGGGATCTCTGCTGCGAATACGCTCCGGAGGCCGCCCGCGGTTGACAACGCGCGGGCAAAAATACGGTCCCGAGCCGCCCGTTCACGAGGAGTGACGGACGGACGGCCCGGGACCCGATGTCAGCAGCAGCCGCGGTGGTGGCCGCCGCGGGGGTCGGCGTAGCGGTCGTCCACCCGGCGGCGTTCGAACTCGCGGCGGGACAGGACGCGGGCCGCCGGGTCCGCGCGGCGGGCCCGTGCCACGTAGCGGTCGTAGGCGTTCTCCCCCGTGAGTTCGGTGACGTACCACCACAGCCAGGCCGCGGCCCGGCGTGGTGCGGTGGTCAGCTTCACTCGCGTGCCTCCTTCTCGGGGATGCCGCCGCCCGGCCCGAGACCGGCCGCGGCGAGTTCGGCCCGCTCCGCGCGGGTCGGGACGAGTCCGGCGGGGGCGATCAGCCGGGACGGCGTGTACGGCGCCTCGCGCAGGCGCGCCGAGGCGGGGTTCCGTATCGCCTTCAGGCATACCCGGAGGGCGTCGGCGAAGACCACCAGGACGAGCAGCGCGAGTCCGGCGGAAAGGACGGCGTCCACCGTGGCGTTGTTCACAATGGTCCGCATGTCGCCCATGTCCTGGGCGCCGGTGAGCAGGGTGCCGCTGTCGATGCCGTCCTGGTACAGGTCGCGGCGGGCGAGGAAGCCGACGGCCGGGTCGCCGGAGAACACCTTCTGCCAGCTCGCCGTCAGCGTGACCAGCGACACCCACGTCAGCGGCAGCAGGGTGACCCAGACGTGCCGCAGGCGGCCCGACTTCACCAGCAGGACCGTGCAGATGGCGAGGGCCACGGCCGCCAGGAGCTGGTTGGAGATGCCGAAGACGGGATAGAGCGTGTTGATGCCGCCGAGCGGGTCGTTGACCCCGACCCACAGCAGCGAGCCCCACAGCGCCACCACCAGCGCGCTGGTCAGCAGCACCCCGGGCAGCCAGGACGAGGAGCGCAGCCGCCCGAGCCGGGGATGGACGCTCGCCAGCGCGTCCTGGAGGATGAACCGGCCCACGCGGGTGCCCGCGTCGATCGCGGTCAGGATGAACAGCGCCTCAAACATGATCGCGAAGTGATACCAGAAGCTCATCATGCTGTCCCCGCCCAGGACATCGGCCAGGATCGCGGCCAGCCCGAGCGCCAGCGTCGGCGCCCCGCCCGTGCGGGACAGCAGCGAGCTCTCCTCCACCGACTCGGCGGCGGCGGTGAGTTGCTCCGGGGTGAGGGTGAAGCCCCAGGAGGAGATGGTGTCCGCCGCCGACTGGACGGTGTCGCCGATGACGGCGGGCGGCGCGTTCATCGCGAAGTACACGCCGGGGTCCAGCACGCAGGCCGCCGTGATCGCCATCATCGCGACCGAGGACTCCATCAGCATGGCGCCGTAGCCGATGGTGCGGATCTGGGTCTCCTTCTGGATCATCTTCGGGGTGGTGCCCGAGGAGATCAGCGAGTGGAAGCCGGAGACGGCGCCGCAGGCGATGGTGATGAAGACGAACGGGAAGAGCGAGCCGGCGAAGACCGGCCCGTCGCCGTTGCCCGCGAAGTCGGTGACGGCCTCCATCTTCAGGCCGGGCAGCGTGACCAGGATGGCGAGGGCGAGCAGCCCGATGGTGCCGATCTTCATGAACGTCGACAGGTAGTCGCGCGGGACCAGCAGCAGCCACACCGGCATCACCGAGGCCGCGAAGCCGTAGATCACCAGCCAGATCACCAGCGTCCTGGGGTCCAGGGTGAACGCGGCGGCGAGGTCGGACTCCGCGACCCAGCGGCCCCCGGCGATGACGAGCAGCAGCAGCGCCACCCCGATGACGGTGACCTCGGCCACCCGCCCCGGGCGCAGACAGCGCAGGTAGACGCCCATGAACAGGGCGATGGGGATGGTCATGCCGACCGAGAACGCGCCCCAGGGCGACTCCGCCAGGGCGCTGACGACGACCAGGGCCAGCACCGCCAGCAGGATGATCATGATGGTGAAGATCGCTATCACCGCGGCGACACCGCCGACCGGGCCGATCTCCTCGCGGGCGATCTGGCCCAGGCTCTTGCCGTCGCGCCGGGTGGAGAAGAAGAGCACCACCATGTCCTGCACGGCCCCGGCGAAGATGACGCCGACGATGATCCAGATGGTGCCGGGCAGGTATCCCATCTGCGCCGCGAGCACCGGGCCGACCAGCGGCCCCGCGCCCGAGATGCCGGCGAAGTGGTGGCCGAGCAGCACCCGCCGGTCGGTCGGGTGGTAGTCGAGGCCGTCGTTCAGGCGCTCGGCGGGCGTGGCCCGGGTGGGGTCGGCTCTGAGCACCCGGGTGGCGATGTAGCGGGCGTAGAAGCGGTACCCGATGGCGTAGGACCCGAGCGCGGCGGCGATCATCCACGCGGCGGAGACGTCCTCGCCGCGGGAGAGCGCCAGCATGGCCCAGCCGATCGCGCCGGCGGCGGCGACCGCGGTCCAGACGGCGACGGACCGCACGCGGGACGCGTGCGTCGGGTGTGGGGGTGGGGATTGCACGTGGTTTCCTCCGGCCTGTCCTCCTCGACTGACAGGCCCGGAATCTAGGCCAGGAGCGGCGGGAAGACCATGGGGGGCGAGGACTGCCCCGCGGCGGCCGGTGCCGCCGCGCCGGATCGTCAGGGGCGGGGCCGCTCCAGGTTCGCCACGAACTTGTACCGGTCGCCCCGGTACACCGAGCGCACCCACTCCACCGGCTCGCCGCGGGTGTCCCGCGAGTGCCGGGAGAGCATCAGCATCGGCAGCCCGACGTCCGTGCCGAGCAGCCCGGCCTCGCGCGGATTGGCCAGCGAGGTCTCGATGGTCTCCTCGGCCCGCGCCAGGTGGACGCCGTACACCTCGGCCAGCGCCGTGTAGAGCGAGGAGTACCGCACCAGGCTGCGGCGCAGCGCGGGGAAACGCTCCTGCGACAGGTGCGTGGTCTCGATCGCCATCGGCTCGCCGCTGGCCAGGCGCAGCCGCTCGATGCGCAGCACCCGGCCGCCCTCGGGCAGTTCGAGGAGGCGGCTGAGCCGTTCGTCGGCGGTGATGTAGCCGATCTCCAGCAACTGCGAGGTCGGCTCCAGCCCCTGGGCGCGCATGTCCTCGGTGTAGGAGGTGAGCTGGAGCGCCTGGGAGACCTTGGGCTTGGCGACGAACGTGCCCTTGCCCTGGATCCGTTCGAGGCGCCCCTCGACCACCAGCTCCTGGAGCGCCTGGCGGACGGTGGTGCGCGAGGTGTCGAACTCGGTGGCCAGCGTCCGCTCCGGCGGCACCGGCGTGCCCGGCGGCAGCGTCTCGGTCATCTCCAGCAGGTGGCGCTTGAGGCGGTAGTACTTCGGGACGCGGGCGGAGCGGGTGCGGTCCGGGCCCTCGGGGCCCTGGCCGGCCGGGCCGTTCGTCGTCGCTCCGCCGTCCGCGGCCATGGCCCGCCTTCCCGAGTCGTTCCGTTCTCCCGTCACCGGATCCTCCGAGACATCGCCGCTCAATCGTGACACGGGCGCCAGAAGCGTGGCGCCTCCGGACAGATGTCGGTCCGGTAACGGACGGCGGCCCCCCGCTCGTGGACCCTTGACACCCTCACTTGGTCCAGTCCAAGCTCCGCTGCAACTGGTCTACACCTCTTGTCCACACCACCAGCACCACCGGAGGGTGAAGTGAAGCGCAAGCTGATCGCCGCCATCGGCGCGGCGGCCCTCGCGGCCACCGTCGCCGCCTGCGGCACCGGCGACAGCGGCGGGGGCGGCGGCGACTCCCTCACCGTGTGGCTGATGGACGGATCCGCCCCGCAGGGCTGGCTCGACGAGCTCAACGCCGCGTTCGAGGCCGAGCACGGCGTCCGGGTCGACGTCCAGATCCAGCAGTGGGACGGCATCCAGGACCGGGTCGTGACGGCCCTGTCCGAGGACGGCACCGTCGACGTCCTGGAGATCGGCAACACCCAGACCGTCGGGTACGCCACCGCCGGCGGCCTGGCCGACCTCGGCGGCCTCGCCGACGAGCCGTGGAACGAGAACATGCTGGCGTCCGCCCAGGTGGACGACACCCTCTACGCCGTGCCCTGGTACGGCGCCAACCGCGTCGTCATCTACGACAAGAGCGTCTGGGCCGACGCCGGCGCCGAGGTGCCCACCACCCGCGAGGAGTGGATCGAGGCCCTGGAACTGATCGAGGAGCACACCGACGCCGAGCCCATCTACCTGCCCGGCCAGAGCTATTACGTGCTCGGCGGCTTCATCGCGGACGAGGGCGGCGCCTTCGCCGTCGAGAACGGCGACGCGTGGGCCGGTGCCCTGGCCACCCCCGAGGCCGAGGCCGGGATGGACTTCTACCGCGAGCTCCAGGCGTTCTCCGACTCCCCGACCGACAACGACGAGGCGTCCCCGCAGCAGTCCACCGAGGTCGCGCCCAACCAGGAGGTGGCCTCCTGGATCGGCCTGGGCTGGGAGGCGAACAGCGCCGTCGCCGCCATCGAGGAGCAGGGCGGCGAGGCCGACTTCGGCTACTTCCCGATCCCCGGCAAGACCGCGGACGAACCCGGCCACGTCTTCCTCGGCGGCTCCAACCTCGCCGTCTCCGAGCGGGCCGGCGACAAGGACCTGGCGACCCGGTGGCTGCGGATGGCCACCTCCCGGGAGTGGACGCGGAAGTTCGTCGACGCCTACGACGACGGCGTGGTGCCGGGCCGCGCCGACGTCACCGCCGAGCCCGCGGCCGGCAGCTTCGCCGAGGCCATGGTCCGGTCCGCCGGTGCCGGCTTCCTGCCGCCGCTGACCACCGGCTGGGCCAACGTGGAGGCGCCGCCCAACCCCATCAAGGAGCTGATGACCAAGGCCCTCGACGGCGACGACTACCGGTCCGCCGCCGAGGAGGCCGACGCGGAGATCACCGCCCGCATCAACCGCGAGTAGCCCGCGCCCCGTTCGGTGCCGCCGGGCCACCGTCCGGCGGCACCCGCCGTCCGCACCGTCCCGCCGGAGGAGGCCCCCGCATGACCGCGCCCATCCCCAAGGCCCCGCCCCGGGCGCCGGGTCCGCCGGCCGCGAGCACCCCGGGCCCGCCGGCCCGGCGCCGGAGACCGGCGGGCTGGCTGCCGTACCTGCTGCTCGCCCCGGCGGCCGGGGCCCTGCTCGCGGTCCTCGGCTACGCGCTGGTCCGCAACGTCCTCATCTCCTTCCAGGAGTTCGGCCGCCGCCAGCTCATCTCCCGCACCACCGCGTGGACCGGCCTCGACAACTACCGCGCCGTCGTGGAGAACGAGCGGTTCTGGGACTCGGTCGCGCGGACCTTCGGCTTCATGGTCGTCAACGTCGTGCTCATCGTGGTCATCGGCACCCTGGTCGGCCTGCTGCTCGGCGCCCTCGGCCGCCGGATGCGGCTGCTGCTGTCCGTCGCGCTGGTCGCCGCCTGGGCGATGCCCGTCATCGCCAGCACCACCGTCTTCCAGTGGCTGTTCGACACCCAGTTCGGCGTCGCCAACTGGGCCATGCGCGGTCTCGGCTTCTCCGGCTACGACCAGCACAACTGGTTCGCCACCGGCACCTCCACGCTCGCCATCGTCACCGTGCTCATCGTGTGGGCGTCCGTGCCGTTCGTCGCGCTCAACCTCTACGCCGGACTGACCACCATCAGCGGCGAGATCCACGAGGCCGCCCGCGTGGACGGCGCCTCCGGCGGGCGGATCTTCTGGTCCGTCACCGCGCCGATCCTGCGGCCGTTCTTCCTGATCACCACGTTCCTGGAGATCATCTGGGTCTTCAAGGCGTTCACCCAGATCTACGCCATGAACGGCGGCGGCCCCGACCGCGAGTCCGAGACGCTGCCCGTCATGGCCTACATCGAGGGCATGGGCCAGACCCAGTACGGCACGGCCGCCGCGATCTCCGTGCTCACCCTGGTCATCCTCCTGGTCGCCATGTCCTTCTACTTCCGCCTGATCCTGAAGCAGGAGAAGGAGCAGGAGCGCTGATGAGACCCTCCACGACGCGCCGGATCTGGCTCAACGGCACCGCGCTGGCGCTGTCCGCGCTGTTCCTCTTCCCCGTCTACTGGATGTTCGCCACCTCCTTCAAGAGCAACTCCCAGGTGCTGACGAAGGATCCGGTGTTCCTCTTCACGCCCACGTTCGACCACTACGCCACCGCCACCGGCGTGGACCTGTTCTGGACGTACGTCGGCAACAGCCTCGCCGTCACCGCCGGCGCCGTCCTGCTGGCCCTCGTCGTCGCGCTCGCCGCGAGCTACGCCCTGGCACGGATGCGGTTCCGCGGCCGGCGCGGCATGGTCCTGGCCGTGATGACGGCCCAGATGGCGCCCTGGGAGATCCTCATCATCGTGGTGTACCTCAACGCCCGCGACGCCGAGGCCCTCAACAGCCTGGCCTTTCTCACCCTCGTCTACTTCGTGATGGCCCTGCCGTTCACCATCTGGACGCTGCGCGGCTTCATCGCCGCCGTGCCCAGGGAACTGGAGGAGTCCGCGATGATCGACGGCTGCGGGCGCGCCCAGGCGTTCTTCCACGTCATCTTCCCGCTGCTCGCCCCCGGCCTGATGGCGACCTCGCTGTTCGGCTTCATCCTGGCGTGGAACGAATACGCCATGGTGCTCGTGCTCAACAAGGCGCCCGACAAGGCCACGCTGCCGCTGTGGCTCACCCAGTTCCAGACCAACTTCGGCAACGACTGGGGCGCGACCATGGCCGCCTCCTCCCTGTTCACCGTCCCGGTCCTGCTCGTCTTCCTCCTCCTCCAGCGACGCGTCACCGGCGGCCTGGCCGCGGGCGCGGTGAAGGGATAGCGCCCGCCCATGACGATCGCCGCGCACGCCGCCGACACCCTCACCCGCGACGCGCTCGCCGTCCTCCAGCCGGCGTTCACCGGCACCACCACCGCGCCCCCCTGGCTGCTGCGGCAGTTGGAGAACGGGATGACCGGCGTCGGCCTGTTCGGCAGGAACGTCGTCTCGCCCGGACAACTGGCGGGCCTCACCGCACAGTTGCGCCGGGCCAACCCGGACGTCCTGGTCGCGATCGACGAGGAGGGCGGCGACGTCACCCGGCTGGAGGTGCGCACCGGCTCCTCGTTCCCCGGCAACCTGGCCCTCGGCAGCGTGGACGACCCCGGACTGACCCGCGCCGTCGCCGCCGAGCTGGGCCGCCGCCTCCGCGCGGTCGGCGTCACCCTCAACTGGGCGCCGGACGCCGACATCAACACCGACCCGCGCAACCCGGTGATCGGTGTCCGCTCCTTCGGCGCCGACCCGGCCCTGGTCGCCCGCCACACCGTCGCCTACGTCGAGGGCCTCCAGAGCGCGGGCGTCGCCGCCTGCGTCAAGCACTTCCCCGGCCACGGCGACACCAGCGTCGACTCCCACCTCGCGCTGCCCCGCGTCGACACCGACCTCGCCACCCTCCACGCCCGCGAGCTGGTGCCGTTCAAGGCCGCCGTCGCGGCCGGCGCCCGGTCCGTGATGAGCGCCCACATCCTGCTGCCCGCCCTCGACCCCGACCGCCCCGGCACCCTCAGCCCCGCCGTGCTCACCGGCCTGCTGCGCGCCCCGGAGAGCGCCGGCGGCCTCGGCTTCCAGGGGCTGATCTTCTCCGACGCCCTCGAAATGCGGGCCGTCGCCGGCACCTACGGCCTCGACCGGGGCTGCGTCCTGGCCGTCGCCGCCGGGGCCGACGCCGTCTGCGTCGGCGGCACCCCCTCCGACGAGGCCGAGGTGCTGCGCCTGCGCGACGCCCTGGTCCGGGCCGTCCGCGCGGGCGAGCTGTCCGAGGAGCGGCTGCACGACGCGGCGGAACGGGTGCGCGCCCTGGCCCGCTGGACCACCGCGGCCCGGCGCGACACGGCCGGCGGGACACCGGCCCCGGCCGGGGACGTCGGCCTGACCGCCGCCCGCCGCGCGGTGCGCGTCACGCCCGCCCCCGGCGCGGGCCCGTACGCGCCGCCGACCGGTCCCGCCCAGGTCGCCGTCCTCACGCCCGCCGTCAACATCGCGGTCGGCGCCGACACCCCCTGGGGCGTCGCCGCCGAACTGGTCAGGCTGCTGCCGGGCACCCGCGCCGGCACCTTCGGCCGGGGCGACGCCGAGCGGGCCGGGCCCGGGGCCCTGGCCGCCCGCGTGCTGGACGCCGCCGCCGGCCGGCCCCTGGTCGTCGTCGTCCGCGACGTCCACCGCCACCCGTGGATGGCCGCCGTGCTCGGCGCGCTGCTGGCCGCCCGCCCCGACGCGGTCGTGGTCGAGATGGGCGTGCCGCACGCCCCGCCCGCCGGCCGCCTGCACCTCGCCACCCACGGCGCCGCCCGGGTCTGCGCCCTGGCCGCCGCCGAGATCATCACCGGACGGCTCACCACCCAGCCCTAGGAGGCACCCACCATGTCCGCGACCCCGCCGGGACGGCTGATGTCCGGCGAGATGGCCGAGCAGCCGGCCGTGCTCCGCCGCCTGCTCACCGAGGGCGCGCCACGGATCCGCGACGTCGCCGCCCGCATCGCGGCCCGCCGCCCGCGCTTCGTCCTGCTCACCGCCCGGGGCACCTCGGACAACGCCGCCCTGTACGCCAAGTACCTGATCGAGATCGTGCTCGGCAAGCCGTGCGGCCTGACGTCCATGTCCACCACGACCGCCTACGGCGCCACGCCCGACCTCACCGACTGCCTCGTCGTCGCCGTCAGCCAGTCCGGCGGCTCGCCCGACCTGGTGGCCTCCACCACGGCCGCCCGCGCGGCCGGCGCCGTCACCCTGGCCGTGACCAACAACGGGGACTCCCCGCTCGTCCGGGCCGCCGAGTTCCACATCGACGTGCTCGCCGGGCCGGAACGGGCCCTGCCGGCCACCAAGACCTACACCGCCGAACTGCTCGCCCTCTACCTCCTGGTCCAGGGCCTGCGCGGCGCCGACGGGGCGCCCGCCGCCGGTCGGCTGCCCGGCCTGGCCGAGGCCGTCCTCGCCCGCCGGGACGAGATCCGGCGGCTCGCCGCCCGCTACCGGTTCGCCCAGCGGATGGTGCTCACCTCGCGCGGCTACGGCTACCCGACCGCCAAGGAGGCCGCGCTGAAGCTGATGGAGACCAGTTACATCCCGGCCCTGTCCTACTCGGGCGCCGACCTGCTGCACGGCCCGCTGGCCATGGTCGACAACGTCTCGCCGGTGATCGCGGTCGTCCCCGACGGCCGGGGCGGCACGGCGCTGCGGCCCGTGCTGGACCGGCTGCGGGAGCGGGGCGCCGATCTGGTGGTGATCGGGCCGGAGGCGGCGGTGGCGGCGGCCTCCGCGGGCTTCGCGCTGCCCACCGGGGGCGTGCCCGAGGAGCTCCAGCCCGTCCTGGAGATCCTCCCGCTCCAGCGCCTCGCCTACGAGGTGACCCTCGCGCGGGGCCAGGACCCGGACGCGCCCAGGGCGCTGGCGAAGATCACGGAGACGAGCTGAGCGGGGCGGAGAGCCGCCGGATGCGGGGCGGAAGCCCCGGAAGCACCCACGGGCCGCGGCGCCGGGGAGGGACCCTCAACCCTCTCGGCACCGCAGCCCGGAGCGATTTGCGGGCCCGGGACGCCGTCAGGGCAGAGAGCGTCTCGGGACCTCGCTCTGCTCTCCTGTGCGGGGAGAGCAGAAGTCCTGCGTCTGCTCCTCCATTCTGGACCGCGCTCGCGCGATGTGTCCATGCTCTGAACGCGGTTCCCGACGTATTTACCTCTACGTCATCGACTCTTGTACTACGGGACCCGTGTGCGTGGCCCCCGGTAAGCTCGCGGGTGTGCCCTCCATGAACGACCTCGTCCGCCAGCACACCGAACTCGGGGAGAGCGACCTCGAGTGGCTGCATCTGCTGGTCTCCGAGTGGCAGCTCCTCTCCGATCTCTCCTTCGCGGACCTGGTGCTGTGGCTGCCGACCTCCGACGGCGCCCGCTACGTCTCCGTGGCGCAGATGCGGCCCAACACCGGTCCCACGTCGTACCAGGACGACATGGTCGGGCACCTCGTCCCGCGCGGCCGGCGCCCGCTGCTCGACGTCGCCCTCGACGAGGGCCGCATCGTGCGCGAGGGCGACCCGGAGTGGCGCGAAGAGGTGCCGGTGCGCGTGGAGTCCATCCCGGTCCGCCGCGAGGGCCGGGTGCTGGGCGTCATCGCCCGCAACACCAACCTGCTGACCGTGCGCACCCCCAGCCGCCTGGAGCTCACCTATCTCCAGAGCGCCGCCGACCTGGCCCAGATGATCGCCGGCGGGGCCTTCCCGTTCCCCGGCCAGCAGGTCGGCATGGACCGGGCGCCGCGCGTCGGGGACGGCTTCATCCGGCTGGACGCCGAGGGCGTGGTGCAGTACGCCAGCCCCAACGCCCTGTCCGCCTACCACCGTCTCGGCCTGGCCGCCGACCTGGTGGGCCTGCCGCTGGGCCCGACCACCGCCGAACTCGCCCCGACGCGCGGCCCGGTGGACGAGTCGCTGGTCAAGCTGGCCAGCGGCTACGCCCCCAGGGAGGCGGAGATCGAAGGCAAGGACTGCGTCGTCCAGTTGCGCGCGATCCCGCTCAAGCCCAAGGGCGAGCGCATCGGCTCGCTGATCCTGCTCCGCGACGTCACCGAGCTGCGGCGCCGGGAGCGGGAGTTGATGACGAAGGACGCCACCATCCGGGAGATCCACCACCGGGTGAAGAACAACCTCCAGACCGTGGCCGCGCTGCTGCGCCTCCAGTCCCGGCGCATCGGCGCGACCGGCGACAGCCGGGCCAGGGCCGCGCTGGACGAGGCGGTGCGCCGGGTCGGGTCCATCGCCATCGTGCACGAGACGCTCTCGCAGAACCTGGACGAGCGGGTGGAGTTCGACGAGATCGCGGACCGGGTGATCGCCATGGTGGGCGAACTCTCCCCGGACGGCCGGGTCGTCGGGCGCCGCACCGGCCGCTTCGGGATTCTCGACGCCGAGACCGCCACGCCGCTGTCCATGGTGCTCACCGAAGTCCTCCAGAACGCCCTGGAACACGCGTTCCCGGCGGGGGAGCGGGGCTCCATCGAGGTGGGCGCGCGCCGCCCGGACTCCCCCAAGGACCCGGACCGGCTGCTGGTCACCGTCCAGGACAACGGGCGCGGCCTGCCGGAGGACTTCGATCCGCGCAGCGACGGGAATCTGGGGCTCCAGATCGTCCGGACGCTGGTGGAGGGGGAGTTGGGCGGCCGGTTCGACATGCTCGCGGCCGAGGGCGGCGGCACCCGCGTGGTGCTCGACCTGCCGCTGGAACAGCAGAAGCGCTGAACGGCCCGGGTCCCGGAACGCGTTGAGCCCCGTCCCGCGATGACAGGGTTCGCGGGCCGGGGCTCAACGCTCGATCGCGATATGCACCTCGGGTGCTGCGCGTGCTACGGCTCGGGGCAGCAAATGGGGGTCAGGCGCTCGCCTTGCGCGCCCGGTTGCGGGCGGCGCGGCGCTTCATGGCGCGGCGCTCGTCCTCGCTCATTCCGCCCCAGACACCGGAGTCCTGGCCGGACTCCAGGGCCCACTGCAGGCACTGCTCCATGACGGGGCAGCGGCGGCAGACGGCCTTGGCTTCCTCGATCTGCAGCAGCGCAGGACCGGTGTTGCCGATGGGGAAGAAGAGCTCGGGGTCCTCCTCGCGGCAAACGGCGCTGTGACGCCAGTCCATGTCTGCTCCATCTCCTGCACGTTGCAGTTACATTGCTTGTGAATGTGAACGCTTTCACGAATCCCCCCACAAATACAAGCCGTTACTCAAGCGTCTTCACATGGAGACCCTCGCTGCGGACCCGCAGAGGTGGAGAAGAGGATTCGGGCTCTCAAGGGGGCCGATGGTTCGGCCGTCCCGATCGCCATGAAGAGGTTCGCAAACCTCGGGCGTCGGCACAACCCCTTCCAGCAAGTTTTTTTTGAATCCTCGGTGTCGCCTAGCTCACAGCCCTACTTCCCTCGGGTGGAGGCTGCGCTAAACGTTCGAGTGGAAGGACTTTTGCCGGTTCCGCTCACACAATCACACGCAGTGCACGGTGCACGCCTGTGAACGACACACTCGTGCGGACCCCCAGGTGGTCCCCGTCGAGCTGAAACGGGAGTGGCACCTGCGATTGCAAGGTGAACGCGGATTCGTCGTGCAGTGACACCACGTGCTTGCCGTGCGGCCCGCGCTCGGGTGACGAACGCAACAACTGCGTTCCGTACCGGGTCAGCGCGGCGGACGACAGGCGCGACAGCGCCAGCACGTCCAGACCGGTGTCGAACGACGCCCTCGGCGCCGCGAAGACCGGGCGGTTGCCCAGGAACGTCCACGGAGCCGTGTTGCACACTATCGACAACGCCAGCTTCTCAACAGGGTTCTGCCCCGGCCGAATCAGCGAGATCGTGCCCCGCGTGCGCCGCGGGTCGCCGAAGAACTGCCGCATCGCCTGCCGCAGATACAGCGCGTGCGTGGACCGTTTCCCCCGCTCGCGCTGGGATTCGACCCGCCCGACCACGCCCGCGTCGAAGCCGTATCCCGCGCAGAACGTGAACCAGCGGGCCGGCGTCTCGGCGTCCGCCGTGCCCGGCGTCCCGGTGGCCAGGCCCAGGCCGATCGCGCGCTCGGACCCGGCGTGCAGCGCCGACAGCAGCGCGCCGGTGGCCTCCACCGCGTGGTTCGGGTAACCCAGCGCGCGGGCGAAGACGTTGGTGGAACCGCCGGGGACGACCGCGAGGCGCGGCAGGTCGCCCGTGTCGGGCCCGTGGTGCAGCAGCCCGTTGACCACCTCGTTCACCGTACCGTCGCCGCCGAGGGCGATCACCACGTCCGCGGTCCCCTGCTCGGCGGCCTGCCGGGCCAGCTCCCTGGCGTGCCCCCGGTACTCGGTCTCCGCGACCTCCAGCTTCAGGTCGCTGGCGAGCGCGTGGGTGAGAACGTCGCGGGTCCGCGCACTGGTGGTGGTGGCGACCGGGTTGACCACGAGAAGTGCGCGCATGGGAAGCAGAGTACCCAGGCCAGGGCGGGGGAGGCGCGGTCGGTGGGGGATACGCTGGCCCGGTGAGCGAGAAGAGCGCCGAAGAGACCGCGCGGTCTGTCATCGAGCGTCCGCGCAGGGTGAGCGTGGCCGCCGCGCTGAGCGGAGTGCAGGGGCTGGTGCTCGTCGTGCTCGGGATCGTCATGACCGGCGTCGCCGTGGCCGGCGACTCGGCGGATCTCGCCCAGGCCGTGACGGGCGCCGTCACGCTGCTCGCCCTGGCCGCGCTGCCGCTCGCGGCGGGGCGCGGGCTGTGGCTGCTGCGGCGCTGGAGCCGCGGCCCGGCCGTGATCATGCAGCTTCTGGCGCTGCCCATCGCCTTCACCCTGCTGGGCAGCGGCGGCCTGTGGCCGCTGGCGGCGGTGGCCCTGGCGGCGTCCGCGGTGACCGTGCTGGCATGCCTGATGAACCCCACGGCGACCGAGGCCCTGGGCATCGGCCCCCGGGAGGGCTGAGCAGCGGGCCGGGCGGGAGAGGCGAGCCGGGAGAGGCGAGCGGGGCGTCGGGGCGCTACTCCTCCACCAGCAGCTTCTCGCGCAACTGGGCCAGGGTGCGGGCCAGCAGGCGGGAGACGTGCATCTGCGAGATGCCGACCTCCTGCGCGATCTGCGACTGCGTCATGTTCCCGAAGAAGCGCAGCAGCAGGATCTTCTTCTCGCGCGGCGGCAGCTCCTCCAGCAGCGGCTTGAGCGACTCCCGGTACTCCACGCCCTCCAGCGCGTCGTCCTCGGCGCCCAGGGTGTCCGCCACGGCCGGGGACTCGTCGTCGGTGTCCGGCACGTCCAGCGACAGCGTGCTGTACGCGTTCGCCGACTCCAGACCCTCCAGCACGTCCTCCTCCGAGATGCTCAGCCGCTCGGCCAGCTCGTGCACCGTGGGCGCGCGGCCGTGCTGCTGGGACAGCTCGGCGGTCGCCTGGCTCAGCGACAGCCGCAGCTCCTGGAGCCGGCGCGGCACCCGCACCGCCCAGCCCTTGTCCCGGAAGTGCCGCTTGATCTCGCCGACGACCGTGGGGGTGGCATAGGTGGAGAACTCGACGCCGCGGTCCGGGTCGAACCGGTCCACGGACTTGATCAGGCCGATGGTGGCGACCTGGGTCAGGTCGTCCAGCGGCTCCCCGCGGTTCCTGAAGCGGCGGGCCAGGTGCTCCACCAGGGGCAGATGCATCCGGACCAGCCTGTTGCGCAGCTCGGCGCGCTCCGCCGAGCCGTCGGGGAGCTTGCGCAGCTCGATGAAGAGGTCGCGCGCCGCGCCCCTGTCCTGCGGGTCCGCCGCCGCGCGCCGCCGCGCCGCCGTGCTCGGCTGCTTCGCCGGCTCCGGCCGCTCGGCGCGCTCCGCGGGCGCGGCCCGCTCCGTCTGTCCGGTCCGCCCTGTCTGTCCGGGAATGGCAGCGCCGGTCGCTTCCCGCCCGGCCGTCGCCGCCGTCTGATCCACTTCGTTCACCTCGGCCCCCTCGTCCCCTGGCGGCCCCTGCGCGCCGGTCACGGCGCTCCGGGGGCGGCGCCGCGCTTCTTGTGCAGGCTGATGCTGACCGTCTTGTCCTCACCGACGGCCGATTCGACCTCGCCCGCGAGCGCCGTCAGAACCGTCCAGGCGAAGGTGTCCCGCTCGGGCGCGTGCCCTTCGGTGGTGGGCGCCGATACCGTCACCCGCAGGGCGTCTCCGACCAGTGTGAACACGCAGTCGAGCACGCTGCCGGGAATCGCCTGCTGGAGCAGGATGGCGCAGGCCTCGTCCACCGCGATGCGGAGATCCTCGATCTCGTCGAGGGTGAAGTCCAGCCGGGCCGCGAGACCGGCCGTGGCCGTGCGCAGGACCGACAGATAGGCACCAGCCGCCGGCAGCCGGACTTCCACGAAGTCCTGCGATCCGGGCTCACCTGGGATTGGGGACACCCTCACCTCCACAGAGACTCTCAACCGTTGAGCGCTCCCGGCACCGCTTCCGGTGGCCTGGCGCGCCCTGCGACGCTATCGCGATCCATGGCGCGCTGTCGCCTGCGCTTCAGCGGGGCTTCCGTCGTGACCACCTCGGCGGTATTACTCATCGTAACGCATTCGGTGCATAGTGTGGCCAGCCGGGAAGCGTCAATTCCTGTGATTCTTCCCGGCGTTGTGCGCCTCCGGTACGCGGCGCCCCGTGATGACCGCTGATCGTACTGGGCGGTGGCCGTCCCGCCGTCACGCCCAGCCGTGCAGCGTGATCCCCGGCCCGTCCGCACCGAGGCAGCGCTCGATGACGCGGTCCGCCGAGAAGACGATCTCCTCGGGGATCTCGCGGGTGCTCACCCAGGCGACCCGGGAGTGCTTGTGGGGCTCCGCGTTGACCAGGGTGCCGCGCCACCGGTGGGTGACGAAGACGACCGTGAGAAATCCGTTCGGTGACTCGACGCCGTGCGCCGCGTGGATCACGTGCGCCAGCCTGAGGTCGGCCGGGTCGACCGTCAGGCCGGTCTCCTCCTTCAGCTCGCGGACCGCGGTCGCCGTGATGGGCTCGCCCGGATCGCTCTTGCCGACGGGCAGGTCCCACAGGCCGCGCCCGAACTTCGCCTCGGGGCCGCGCTGGAGGAGCACGATCCGGTCGGTCTCCCGGTCGTGGACGACGACCGCCGCCACGAGCAGGGTCATGGACGCCGTGGCGGGGGGCAGGGGGCTGGTCGCGCTGAACATGGGCCAAGCGTAAGCGCCGCGGCCGACAACGGGCCGGGGCGCTCAACTCGGCGTCACCGCCGCCTGCTCAGGGCGCCAGGACGTCGAGTTCGCGCAGGGCGCCGAGGGTGATCTCGCGGGTCAGGCTCTCCGCGCGGGCCGCGTCGCCCGCGCGGATCGCCTCGGCCACCTGGACGTGGAGGGTGACGGCGGCCGGGTCGGGGTCCTCGAACATCACGTGGTGGTGGGTCCGGCCGGTCAGCACGGCGGCGACCACGTCCCCGATCGGCGCGAACATCTCGTTGCCCGAGGCGCGCAGCACCACGCGGTGGAACGCCACGTCGTGCACGAGGTACGCCTCCAGCCGCCCGCCCCGGGAGGTGGCGACCATGCCGAGCGCGTGCTCGGTCAGCTCCGCGCACTGCTCGGGGGTGGCGTTCCGCGCCGCGAGACCGGCGGCCACCGGCTCAACGGCCAGCCGCAGCACGGTCAGTGACCGCAACTGCCGTGGCCGGTCCGCGCCGGAGAGGCGCCAGCCGATGACGCGGGGGTCGTAGACGTTCCACTCCCCGGCGGGGAGCACGGTCACCCCGACGCGGCGGCGGGACGCCACCAGCCGCATCGACTCCAGGACCCGGATCACCTCGCGGACGACCGTGCGCGAGACGTCGTACCGCTGGGCCAGCTCGTCGGTGCGCAGCACGCTGCCCGGGGGGTACTCGCCGGCCGTGATCGCGGGACCGAGGCTGTCCAGCACGCGGGCGTGCTGTCCGCTCATGGGCACAGCCTATGTCCCGGCCTGCCCGTCCCAAAAAATACTACTTATTGGTCACCGGCTCTTGAATAAGTCGTACCTCATCGGTTTCAGTGAGGTGACGGGCAGAAGAGCCACGCAGCGAAGCGGTCGACGAGGACATCGAGGTGTGTGCGTCATGGGACATCCGCCGGTGGTCGTGGTCATGGGCGTGACCGGGACCGGCAAGACGACGATCGGGATCAGGCTCGCCGACGCCCTCGGCGTTCCCTACGCCGAGGGCGACGACTTCCACGCGCCCGCCAGCATCGCCAAGATGACGGCCGGCGTCCCGCTGGACGACGCCGACCGGTGGCCATGGCTGGACACCATCGGGCGGTGGGCCGCCGAACGCGCCGCGGACGGTGGGGTGGTGAGCTGCTCGGCCCTCAAACGCGTCTACCGCGACCGGCTGCGCGCCGCCGCGCCGGAGCTGTTCTTCGTCCACCTCACCGCCGACCGGGAGCTGATCCACCGGCGGATGGTGGAGCGCAAGGGCCACTACATGCCGCCCTCGCTGCTCGACTCGCAGCTCGCCGCCCTCGAGCCGCTCGGCGCGGACGAGTCCGGTGCCGCCGTCGACGTCTCCGGCCCGCCCGAGGCCACCGCCGGCCTGGCCCTCGCCGCCGTCCGCGGCGCGAGAGACCCACGACCCTGACCGGGTCCGACCCTTCGAGGACACCGCACCATGAACAGTCGTCTCAGCGTTGAGACCCTGGCGGCCGGTGCCGCCGAGCCGATCACCTCGGCGGGCGACGCCCGCCTCGGGATCGCCGTGCTGGCGGGCATCGCCGTCATCGTCCTGCTCATCACCAGGCTGCGGGTGCACGCCTTCCTCGCGCTGACGATCGGTTCGCTGGCGCTGGGCGCGTTCGCCGGGGCGCCGCTGGACAAGGCGATAGCCAGCTTCACCGCCGGTCTCGGTTCGACGGTCGCGGGCGTCGGCGTCCTGATCGCGCTCGGCGCCGTCCTCGGCAAGCTGCTGGCGGACTCCGGCGGCGCCGACCAGATCGTGGACACCATCCTGGTCCGGGCGAGCGGCCGGACGATGCCGTGGGCCATGGTGCTGATCGCCAGCGTCATCGGTCTGCCGCTGTTCTTCGAGGTCGGCATCGTGCTGCTGATCCCCGTGGTGCTGCTGGTCGCCCAGCGCGGCGGCTACTCGCTGATGCGCATCGGTGTCCCCGCCCTGGCCGGGCTGTCGGTGATGCACGGCCTGGTCCCGCCGCACCCCGGGCCGCTGGCGGCGATCGACGCCGTGGACGCCAACCTCGGCGTCACCCTGGCCCTCGGCGTGCTCGTCGCGATCCCGACCGTCGTGATCGCCGGCCCGGTGTTCTCCCGCTTCGCCGCCCGCTGGGTGGACGTTCCCGTGCCCGAACGCCTCGTTCCGCGGCGCCCGTCGGAGGACCTGGCCACCCGCCCCGGCTTCGGCGCGACCGTGGCCACCGTGCTGCTGCCCGTGGTGCTGATGCTGTCGCACGCGCTGGTGGAGGTCGTGGTGGACGACCCGGCGGCGCGGATCCAGCGGATCACGGCCGTGATCGGCGCGCCGCTGATCGCGCTGCTCGCCGCGGTGATTGTTGGCATGTTCACACTCGGTCGGGCGGCGGGCTTCACGCGTGAACGCCTCTCCGCCACCGTCGACGGCTCCCTCGCCCCCATCGCGGGCGTGCTGCTGATCGTCGGCGCGGGCGGCGGGTTCAAGCAGACGCTGATCGACGCGGGCGTCGGGCGGATGATCCTGAACCTCTCCGAGGACTGGTCGATCCCGGCCCTGCTGCTCGGCTGGCTGATCGCGGTCGCCATCCGCCTGGCCACCGGCTCCGCCACGGTCGCCACGATCTCCGCCGCCGGTCTGGTGGCCCCGCTCGCCGCCGACATGTCGACCACCCACACGGCCCTGCTGGTCCTCGCGATCGGCGCCGGCTCGCTCTTCTTCAGCCACGTCAACGACGCCGGTTTCTGGCTCGTGAAGGAGTACTTCGGGATGAGCGTGGGGCAGACGATCAAGACCTGGTCGGTGATGGAGAGCGTGATCTCGGTCGTCGCGCTGGCGTGCGTGCTGCTGCTGTCCCTGGTCCTGTAGCGCCGCGCCGCGCGCACGTCACAGCCGCGTCACGAACGCCCCACCGGCCTCCCTGGCGCCGGAGGCGCACGGCAAACTCCTCCCGGAACAACCGCACTTGAGGGGGACCACCAGCATGCGTTTCCGTGCCACCACCGCGACCGTCGCCGCCGTCATGGCGGTCCTGCTCACCGTCAGCGCCTGCGGGGGCGGCGGCGGGAAACGGAACCGGCTCGGGGGCGGCGACGACGACGCCGGCAGCAGCGCGAGCGGCGGCGGCTCCGACAGCGACGCGGGCGGGAGCGGCGACATCGGGGACGAGCCCTCGGGGCCGACGACCACGGAACTGTCGCCGGGCCAGTCCTACACGTGGGAGGAGGACGGCCTCACCGTCACCGTCGGACCGGCCACCGTGTACACCGGCAGCGACCCGGCGGACTTCGTGACCCCGGGGGAGACGCCGTTCACGGTGGACGTCACGATCCTGAACGAGGGCACCGAGCCGGTCGACCTGGCAGACCTCCGCTTCATGGCCGAGACCCCCGGCGGCACCACCGCCTCCCCGGCCACCGTCGGTGGCGCCGGGTTCCTGGAGGGCGCGCTGGCCCCCGGCGGGACCGAGGAGGCCGTGCAGGCCTGGAGCCTGGACACCGCCGCGCACGGCAGCGACGTGGTGATCACCGCGTCCTGGTTCGTGAGCATCGACTCCCCGCGGTGGGCCACGACGATCAGCTAGGGCCTGTCTTTCGGATCTTCGCGGATCAGGCCGCGGCGTCTGGCTCCCCCGGGCCCCTCGGGGGCCCGGGAGGTACCCCCATGCGCTGGCAAGGCGCCGGATCGCAGCTCGTACTTGTCCGTACTCGCGCGATTCGGCAACGCGGCCAGGCGGGATGCCAGGCGTCGTGGCCCCGCGAAGATCCGGAAGAGAGGCCCTGGCCGGCCCCGCCCGCGGCGGGCCGCTCGCTCCCCGCCTCCGCCCCGTTCCGGCCGGGGTGGGGCGACGGGATCCTGTATATAGTTGTTCAGGATGGTTTTTCTGATCTGTCGGAATCCCGGACGGGGACGGCCGTGAGCGCCAGGCATGACGGGGGTCCGGGGGGCGTGCGGGAGGAGCGGCTGCGGCTGCTCGCGGCCGAGAGCGGCGACCAGGGGGACGCCGCCGTCCTCACCACGGGGCTCCAGCGGGCGGCGGCCGAACGCGGCGGCCCCGGCGGCATGGCCCACCTCCGCGCGGGCGGCACGTCCCTCGTCCTCCACCTCGTCGCGAGCACCGGCCTGCCCCGGGCGTTCACCCGGGAGTGGGAGAACATCAAGGGCGACAGCTCCGCACCCCCCGGCGGCTCCACCCCCGGACCGGACTCCTCCGGCATGCCCCCGGGCACCGGGACGGCTACGGCGCCGCTGCCCGGGCCGGGGGAACCGGTCGGCTCGCTGTCCGTGCTCGTCCCGTCGCACCGGGAGCCCGGCCGCGCCGGGCGCGCGTTCCTCACCGAGGTGGCGCGGCTGACCGCCGAGCGGATCCGGCTCGCCTCGCCCATGCCCGGGAACCTCTCGCTGCCCCGCTGCTGGGGTACCCGCCACACCGCCGACGGCACGTACGTCCGGACCGAGCAGCGGATCCCCGCGGGAACGGAACGGCCGTGAACGCCGCGAACGCCGGACGGGGCGACGGCCCGTCGCGGCGGTCGGCGCACGGCCGGTCCGGGGCCGCCCGGCTGCAGGCGCTCATCGCCCAGGACCCGGACCGGGGCGACACCGAGGTGCTGCTGGCGGCCCTCCAGCAGACGACGGCCGAGCTGGGCGGGCTGGGCGGCATGGCCCACCTGCCGGTGCTGGGCATCCGCCGCAGCGCCCTGCGGCTGGTGGCCAGCACCGGACTGCCGGGGACCTTCACCCGCCTGTGGGACACGATCTCCGACGCCGGGAACTCGGCACCGGCCCGGGTGCACCGGGAGGGCGGGTGCCTCTGGCTGCCCACCGTCGAGGTACCCGAGCAGATGTCCGGCAAGCCGCCGGTGGGGCGCCGCCACGCCGGCGTACCGGCGGACGTCGGCATCGCGTCGGTGGCGCTGCCGGGCCGGGAGGAGCCGTTGGGCGTGCTGTCCGTGCTGACCCTCCGGACGGACGGCGAGCCGGAGGAGGAGCAGTGGGTGTTCCTCCAGGAGGCGGCCCGGTGGGCGGCCGGGCGGGTGCGGCTGACCACCCCCCGGCCCGAGGGACTCTCCCCGGACCTCCTCGGCGAGCCGGAGCCCGGGCCGGAGGCCGCCGCCGCGGAGGGCGGCGCGGAGCCGGAGGCCGGGGAGGCCGGCGCGCCGTGGACCTGGGACTGGGACCTGAGCACCGGCGACTTCGCCGTGAGCGAGCGGATGCTCGAAACCCTCGGCATCCGGCGGAAGGCGGTGGACTGGGTCGAGACCTGGGGCGACCTCATCCACCCCGACGACCAGCCCTCCGTGATCCACGGCGTCGAGGAGGTGCTCCGCAGCCCCGGCCCCTACGGCGCCGAGTACCGGGTGCGGCTCGCGGACGACTCCTACGTCTGGCTGCGCGCCCGCGGCCGGGTGACGGTGGACGACGCGGGCACGCCGGTCCGCATGCACGGCACCTTCCGCGACACCACCCAGGCGCACGCCGCGCTGGAGCCGGTGGGCCGGGCGCTGCGGCACATGACCGACGGCTTCCTGGCGGTGGGCGCGGACTGGCGGATCGAGTTCGTCAACGTGACCGCCGAGGCCCTGCTCGGCTCCCCGTCCGGTCTCGTCGGCGAGCTGCTGTGGGACGTCCCGGTGGTGCGCGAGGTACCGGAGCTGGAGGAGCGGTGCCGCCGGGCGGCGGCGGAGGAGCGGCCCGCCGGGTTCGACGTGCCGTGGCCGGGCACCGACCGCTGGTACCACCTGCGGCTGGTCCCCGTGCCGGACGGCGGCATCACCCTCTACATCACCGACATCACCGAGCGGCGGCTGCGCGAGGCCGCGGAGCGGGCGGCGGCCGAACGGGCGGAGCTGGTCGGCCGGCTGACCCGGCACCTGGCCGAGGCGGTCACCGTGCAGGACGTGGTGCACGCGGTCGTCGAGGGCGTGCTGCCCGCGTTCGGCGCCTCCGGGCTCGTCGTCTTCGAGCTGGAGAACGACCGGCTCGGCGTCGTCGGCATCTCCGGCTACACCCCCGAGTTCCGCGACCGCGTCCACGGGCAGTCCGTCGACGCCCGGACCCCGCTGGGCGAGTCGCTGCGCAGCCGCGCGCCGCTGTTCATCGAGTCGGCGGACGCCTACGCCGCCCGCTTCCCGGAGACGGCCGAACTGGCCGCCGCCGGCGGCAAACAGGCCTGGGCGTTCCTGCCGCTGACCATCTCGGGCCGCGACATCGGCGTCGCCGTCGTCTCCTTCGACCAGCCGCACCGCCTCGGGGGCGACGAGCGGACCCTGCTGACCGCGCTCAGCGGCCTGGTCGCCCAGGCGCTGGAGCGGGCGAGCCTCTACGACGAGGCCACGAACCGCGCCCGTGCCCTCCAACGGGCGCTGCTGCCGCGGGCGTTGCCCTCGCTCCCGGCCGTCGCCTCCGCCGCGCGCTACCTGCCCGCCGGGCTGGGCACCGAGGTGGGCGGCGACTGGTACGACGTGATCCCGCTCTCCGCCGACCGGGTGGCGCTGGTCATCGGGGACGTGATGGGCCACGGCATGTCCGAGGCGGCGACGATGGGCCGGCTGCGCACCGCCGTGCGCACCCTGTCCGATCTCGAACTGCCGCCCGAGGAAGTCCTCGCCCACCTCAACGACATCGTCAGCGAGCTGGGCGAGGACCGGTTCGCGACCTGCCTCTACGGGATCTACGACCCGGTCAGCGGCCAGTTCGAGTACGGCAGTGCCGGCCACCCGCCGCCCGCGACCGTCCACCCGGACGGCACCGTCACCTACCCCACGCTCGTCCCCAACCCCCCGCTGGGCGTGGCGGCCCCGCCGTTCGACACCGTCGAGACGCACCTGCCGGACGGCAGCCTGCTCGCCCTCTACACCGACGGCCTGGTCGAGTCCCCGCACCGCGACATCGACGTCGGCATGGACCACCTCGCCCGCATCCTGCGCACCGCCCGGAGCGACGACCTGGACGCGCTGTGCGACACGGTGACCGACACCCTGCTGCCCGCCGACCGCGGCACGGGCGACGACGCCGCCCTGCTCATCGCCCGCACCCACCGGCTGGCCGCCGAGTCCGTCGCCACCTGGCCGCTGCCCGAGGACCCCATCGCCGCCGGCCAGGCCCGCGACCACATCCGGGCCCAGCTCGCCGCCTGGCATCTGGAGGACCTGGAGATGACGACGGAACTTCTCGCCAGCGAGCTGGTCGGCAACGTCGTCCGCCATGCCAAGGGCCCCATCCGGCTCCGTCTGCTGCGCAGCCGCACCCTGATCTGCGAGGTCTCCGACGGCAGCCTCACCACCCCGCACATCCGCCACACCTCGACGGCGGACGAGGGCGGCCGGGGCCTCCAGCTCGTCGCCGCGATGTCCGAGCGCTGGGGGACCCGGTACACGCCGGAGGGCAAGTGCATCTGGACCGAGCAGCGGATCCCCGGCGACCCGGCGGCCTGACCGGGCGCGGTACGGGCACCCGCGGGCCCCGAACCGGGCGGCCGGTCCGGACCCCGCGGCGGCCCCGGACCCGGGAAACGGGCGGAAACGGGCACCGATACCCGATCGCCGGCTCTGCCCGTTCCGGCCCGGTCGCGGTAGAAAACGACAGGACACCGGGTGAGCGCCCGCGCAAGCCCGGACGAGGGAGGAGGTGGCGGCCATGACGACCGCGGGGGAACGCCGGCGGGCCATCGTGGACGCCGCCCGCCGCGCCGGCTCCGTGGAGGTGACCGCGCTGGCCGCCCGGCTCGGCGTGGCCCCCGAGACCGTCCGCCGCGACCTGCGGGCGCTGGAGGCCCACGGCCTGCTGCGCCGTACCCACGGCGGCGCCTACCCCGTGGAGTCCGCCGGCTTCGAGACGACGCTGACCTCCCGGGCCATCCAGCACGTCCCCGAGAAGCGCCGGATCGCCGCCGCGGCGGCCGGGCTGACCGGCGACGCCGAGACCGTCTTCGTGGACGAGGGCTACACCCCGCACCTCATCGCGCGGAACCTGCCGCGCGACCGGCCGCTGACCGTCGTGACCGCCTCCCTCACGGTGGCCGGTGCCCTCGCGGAGACCGGGACCGTCTCGGTCCTGCTGCTCGGCGGCCGGGTGCGCGGCGCGACCCTGGCGACCGTCGACCACTGGGCGACCCGGATGCTCGCCGGATTCGTCATCGACCTCGCCTTCCTGGGCGCCAACGGCATCTCCCGGCGGCACGGGCTGACCACCCCCGACCCGGCGGTCGCGGAGGTCAAGCGGCAGGCCGTCGCGGTGTCCCGGCGGGTCGTCCTGGCCGGTGTCCACACCAAGTTCGGCGCGGCCGGGTTCTGCCGCTTCGCGGAGATCCGCGACGTGGACGTGATCGTCACCGACACCGGCCTGCCCGCGGCCGAGGCCCACCGCTACGCGCTGCAGGGCCCCCAGGTCGTCCGCGCCTGACCCGCCCCGTCCGCCCGTCCGTCCGCCCCCCTGGAGCTTCCTGATGCGAGCCGCCCTCATCGAGGCCGTCGACACCGTCACCGTCACCACCGTCCCGGACCCGGCGCCCGGCCCCCGCGAGGTGGTCGTGGACGTGGCCGCCTGCGGGCTGTGCGGCACGGATCTGCACATCCTCAAGGGCGAGTTCGCGCCCAGCCTGCCGATCGTGCCGGGCCACGAGTTCGCCGGCGAGGTGGTCGGCGTCGGCCGGGACGTCACCGAGCTGGCCGTGGGGGACCGGGTCGCGGTCGATCCCTCGCTGTACTGCCACGAGTGCCGCTACTGCCGCACCGGGCACGCCAACCTCTGCGACCGCTGGGCCGCCATCGGCGTCTCGGTGGCCGGTGGCGCCGCCGAGTACGCCGTCGCCCCCGTCGCGAACTGCGTGCGGCTGCCCGACCACGTCGGCCTCCAGGACGCGGCCCTGATCGAGCCGCTGTCCTGCGCCGTCCGCGGCTATGACGTGCTGCGTTCCACGCTCGGCGCCCGCGTCCTCATCTACGGCTCGGGCACCATGGGCCTGATGATGCTGGAGCTGGCCAAACGGACCGGCGCCAGCGGCGTCGACATCGTGGACCTCAACCCGGACCGGCTGGCCACCGCCCGCGCCCTGGGCTGCTCCCGCGCCGCGGCGGGCGCCGACGCGTTCGACCGGCCGGAGGGCTGGGAGTTCGTCATCGACGCCACGGGCAACGCGGCGGCCATCCAGGACGGCCTGGGCCGGGTCGCGAAGGCCGGCACGTTCCTCCAGTTCGGGGTCGCGGACTACGCGGCGCGGGCGACCATCGAGCCGTATCTGATCTACCACCGGGAGATCACCATCACCGGCTCGATGGCCGTCCTGCACAGCTTCGAACGGGCGGCCGAGCTGTTCGCCACCGGCGTCCTGGACCCGGCGGTCTTCATCAGCGACCGCGTCCCGCTCGCGGACTACCCCACGGCCCTGGCCCGGTTCGCGGCCGGCCAGGGCCGGAAGATCGTCGTCGTGCCGTGAGGCGGGTCGCGGAAGCCGGGAGGGGCAGCCTTCCGGCCGTGGCCGAAGGCGGCGCCCAGCCTCTTGGGCGCCGGTCCACGGCCGTCCGGCGGTTGTGCGACGCGCTTCGGGCGGCCTCTGTGACGACGAGCCCCGGCCCGCCCCGTGCTCAGCCGACCTCGGGCGGGGTGCAGTCGATGTCGAGGAGCTCGATGGGCTCCCCGGCGTCGAGCGCCACGTACGCCGTGAACGCGCCCAGCTCCTGGCCCTCGCCGTAGCCCAGGAAGATCGTCGCCCAGCCGACGCCCGCCGACTGCGCGGTGGTGACCTCCCCGACCTCGATGTCCACCGGGGTGTTCCGCGCGCAGCCCAGCAGCAGGTCGTGGCCCTCCATCTCGGCGGCCCGCTGCTTCAGGTCGTCCGACACCAGGTTCTCCCGCTCCCAGGCGCGGGGGCCGGTGTTGCCGTAGAAGCCCTCCAGGAAGTGGTGGATCTCCTCCCCGCTGTACCGGCCGGTGGCGTTGGCGTTGGCGTGCGGAGACGGCGCCGCGGAGGCGGTGGCGACGGCGCCGAGGGCGAGCCCGAGCGCGGCCAGCCCGCCCGCGGCGGCGAGTACGGATCGCGAAGAAGTGCGAAGCATGACAAGTACCCCGTTTCTGGTTTTCTGCCCATGTGCTGGGCTCTGCACAGAAGGAGACCCGCGGGGCGCGGCGCCGGTTGTGGCCCGGTGACGCGCTGTTTCCATTCCATGACATTTGCTGCGGGAAGCCCCGTCCGTTTGCTGCGGGGCGGTCCGTCCGGTGGTGTAGTGGAGGAAAGCTCGGGGCTCGCGTCCGTCCGTCCACCGGAGGTGCGCATGGCGCCCCTTGTCGTCCTCGTCGCCGGTTTCCTGGCCGCCCGCCTGGCCGGCCTGCTCGGCTTCGAGGCGCTGGACGCCTGGCAGCCGTCCCTGCGCGTCGGCCTGGGCCTGATGTTCCTGTTCACCGCGACGGCCCACTACTACCCGCCGAAGCTCCGCGCCGAGCTGATCGGCATGGTCCCGCCCAGGCTGCCCCGCCCGGACCTGCTCGTGACGATCACCGGCGTCCTGGAGGCGGCCGGCGCGATCGGCCTCCTGATCCCCGCGACGGCCCGCGCGGCGGCGTTCTGCCTGATCCTGCTGCTGCTCGTGATGTTCCCCGCCAACGTCTCGGCGGCCCGCCGCAAGGTGGCCCAGGGCGACCCGATCGGCCCCCGCTCACTCCTGCAGGCCCTGTTCGTCATCGCCCTGACGCTGACCCTGGCATGAGCCCGGGCAGCACAAAGGCACCCGGCCAACGACCCGGCCGGGCGCCTTCGACGTGCACACTCGCGACCCGCCGCATCACCCGAGGGACGGCAGGCGGCGACAGGAGGCCATGGATCAGGCCTTCTTGGTCTCCCAGAAGATCTTGTCGATCTGGGCGATGTAGTCCAGCGCCCGCTGGCCCGTCGCCGGGTCGGTGGAGGCCTTGGCGGCGCTGAGGGCCTTGAGGGTGTCGTTCACGAGCGTGTGGAGCTCGGGGTACTTCTCGAAGTGCGGCGGCTTGAAGTAGTCGCTCCACAGCACGGAGACATGGTGCTTGGCCAGCTCCGCCCGCTCTTCCTTGATCGTCGTGGCGCGCGCGCGGAAGTGCGGGTCCTCGTTGGCCTGGTACTTCTCCTGGATGGCCTTGACGGATTCCGCCTCGACGCGGGCCTGGGCGGGGTCGTAGACGCCGCAGGGGAGGTCGCAGTGGGCGCTGACCTTCACCTTCGGGGCAAACAGGCGGGAGAGCATGAAAGCTGTCCTTCCTCGTGATCGTCTTCTCACGGGGGAGATTACTCCGTGCAGGTCGCCTTTTCTCGGCCGACCCGGGCCGGGTGGCCCGGCTTAGGTCAAAAGTCCAATGGTTGACTGGTGCGTAGGTCGCACCATGACCGCCGCGGACGACGGGATGGGTGGAGGAGAGCGATGAGGCTGGGGCTCGCCGAGGTCTACAACCCCTCGATGCTGCCGACCCTGCGGCCCGGGGATCAGCTCGTGCTGAGCTACGGGGCCCGCGTGCGGCCGGGGCACGTGGTCGTGCTGCGGCATCCGTTCCAGCACGACCTGCTGATCGTCAAACGGGTGGTCGAACGGCGGGCCGGCGGCTGGTGGGTCGTCGGGGACAACCCGGAGGTGACCAACGACAGCCGCGAGTTCGGCGTCGTGCCGGACGGGCTGGTGGTGGCGCGGGCCATGGTGCGGCTGCGGGCGCCGCAGGGGGCCGCTCAGGTGCTGAGCTGGCTGCCGTCCGCCGTCCGGCCGCTCACCGCGCGCTCGCGGCGCTTGCGGGCGCGGTAGGCGGCGACGTTCGCGCGCGTCGCACAGCGGTCCGAGCAGTAGCGCTTGGACCGATTCGTTGACGTGTCGATATAGGCGTTCCGGCACGGTGTGGCCTCGCAGATGCCGAGGCGGTCCACGCCCAGCTCCGTGAGCTGGAACGCCAGTCCCATGCAGGCGACGGCGGCGTAGCCGGCGGTCGCGCTGGAGGGGTGTTCCGCGAGGTGGAGGTGCCAGCGCGGGCGGCCGGCCTCGTCCAGGTAGTCGTGGCCGGAGATCTGCGGGCTGGCCGGGTATTCGAGCAGCAGCGCGTTCAGCAGGTCCACGGCCCGGACCTCGTCGCCCCCGGCGGCGGCGGTGAAGACCGCGCGCAGCCGGGCCCGCACGCCGCGCAGCCTCGTCACGTCGGCCTCGCCCGCCCGGCGCGCCGCGTGCCGGGCCTCGCCGAACAGGCCCCGCACGGCGTCGACCGAGGTGAGGGTGTCCGTGCCGCGCAGCGGCTCCTCGGTGTTGACCAGGCGGACCGCGAAGTCCGAGTAATAGGTCAGTTCCACTTGTGTTCCTTACCGGGACGGCCCTATAGTCCGCAGCGTACTAGTAATGGGCGCGAGGGCACAGCGCCTCTTACCGAAGCTGTGGCTTGAAGGGGAACGGGCATGGCCGACTGGCAGGCGTGGCAGGAGAGTTGGGACCGGCAGCAGGAGTGGTACCTGCCGGATCGCGAGGAGCGGTTCCGGGTCATGCTGGACACGGTCGAGGCGCTGGCCGGCGACAAGCCGCGGGTGCTGGACCTGGCGTGTGGCACGGGCAGCATCAGCGCCCGTCTGCTCCGGCGGTTCCCCGGCGCGGTCAGCACCGGCGTGGACCTCGACCCGGCGCTGCTGACGATCGTGCGCGGCTCGTTCGCGGGCGAGGAGCGGGTCTCGTTCGTGACGGCCGACCTGACGGACCCGGAGTGGACGGCGAAGCTGCCGTACGACACCTACGACGCGGTCCTCACGGCCACGGCGATGCACTGGCTGACCCCGGACCAGCTCCGCACGCTCTACGGGCGGCTCGCGGGCATCGTGCGGCCGGGCGGCGTGCTGATGAACGCCGACCACATGCCGGGCGACGGGACGCCCCGCATCCACGCCGCCGCCCGTGCCTACACCGAGGCGCGGCAGGCGCGCGAGAAGGCGGCGGGCGCGCAGGACTGGCAGGACTGGTGGCACGCGGTCGCCGCGGCCCCCGAGCTGGCCGAGCAGGCGCGGCGGCGGCAGGAGATCTTCGGCGACCACGGGGAGAGCGAGATGCCCTCGGCGGCGTGGCACATGGACACGCTGCGCGCGGCGGGCTTCGCGGAGGTCACCCTGGCCTGGTCGTCCTTGACCGACGCCGTGGTCCTGGCGCTGCGCTGACCCCAGCGGGGGGCTCGCCACCCGGGACGCCGGAGGGGGCGGGCACCGTACGGCGGCGGAAGGGGCGTGGTCCGGCGTCGGCCCGGGACGCGCGCGCGGCGCTGAGTGCGGGTGGGCCGGGCCAGGGCCCGGGGGCGTCCCGTCCCCCGGGGCCTGGTGGCGAGGGGCGGACGGTCAGACGCGGGCCACGCCTTCGGACCGGGCGGCCTTGGCCACCGCCGCCGCCACCGTGGGGGCGACGCGCTCGTCGAACGGGGACGGGATGACGCGGGACGGCGACAGCTCGTTCTCGACCACCGCCGCGAGGGCCTCGGCGGCGGCCAGCTTCATGCCCTCCGTGATCCGGGACGCCCGGACCGCCAGCGCGCCCGAGAAGATGCCGGGGAACGCCAGCACGTTGTTGATCTGGTTCGGGTAGTCGCTGCGCCCGGTCGCCACGACGGAGGCGTAGCGGGCGGCGACGACCGGGTGGATCTCCGGGTCCGGGTTGGCCATGGCGAAGATGAACGCCCCCGGCGCCATCTTGGCGACCGCCGGCTCCGGCACCGTTCCGCCGCTGACGCCGACGAAGACGTCCGCGCCGTCCAGGGCCGAGGCGAGCGAGCCGGTCAGCCCGGCCTTGTTGGTGAGGGCGGCCAACTCCCGCTTGACGTCCGTCAGATCCTCGCGGTCGCCGGAGACGATGCCCTTGCGGTCGCAGACCACGACGTCGCCGATGCCCGCGCCCAGCAGGATCTTGGCGATGGCGACACCGGCCGCGCCCGCGCCCGAGATCACCACCCGCAGCGAGTCCATCGCGCGGCCGGTCAGCCGGCAGGCGTTCCGCAGGGCGGCCAGGGTGACCACGGCGGTGCCGTGCTGGTCGTCGTGGAACACCGGGATGCTCACGCGCTCCTGGAGCTTGCGCTCGATCTCGAAGCAGCGCGGGGCCGAGATGTCCTCCAGGTTGATCCCGCCGAACGACGGCGCCATCCGCGCGATGGTCTCCACCAGCTCGTCGGGGTCGCGGCAGTCGAGCGCGACCGGGACCGCGTCCACGCCGCCGAAGTGCTTGAAGAGAACGGCCTTGCCCTCCATGACGGGCAGGGACGCCTCGGGACCGATGTCCCCGAGGCCCAGGACCGCGCTGCCGTCCGTGACGACGGCGACGACCTGCGACTTCCACGTGTAGTCGTGGACGAGCTCCGGCTGCTCCGCGATCGCGCTGCACACTCGGGCGACCCCGGGCGTGTACGCCAGGGAGAGGTCGTCCGCGTCACGCAGCGGCACCGTCATGCGGATGGCCATCTTTCCGCCCCGGTGCAGCGCGAACGCCGGATCGACCCCGGTATCCGGGAGATCATTTCGAGGATTGACGATCTCGGAAGTCATTGGAAGGAACCCCTTTACTGCATCACTGTTTTGGTGGCCGCTCCCCGGTCGGGAAACGGGCGGGCACCACGTCCGCGAGGGTGTGCAGCGGACGCCGGGCGCGTCGCACACGAGCCCAGGTCCCCGGGTGAGGGGTGTATCGGGTTGTTTTACCTGATCGATCAGCCACGTACGAGTTGATTCGGTATCGCGACGATGAACGCCCGCTTCCCGCGGTAGCGGAAAACGGGCAGCTTGTGGCCAGTGAGGTAATACCCGCACGGGATATCGGTTACTGGAGAGTCCGCCCGCGCGTGATGCATCTCTCACGCTCGGCGAGGAAACGCGCGCCGGCCGGGGAGTTGTTCACCCCCCGGTGACCGGTACCGGGTGTCCGTTATGCGATCTTGACGTTCCCGGGGTCTGAACGGGCGGCGACCGGTGGCAGGATGCCTCCATCGAAAAGGCACACAAAGCACAAGCGCGCGCGTGTTCCACCGCACACACCGTCGTGACACCCGGAGACGCGTGCCCGACCTCTCGGACCATCCGCCATCCCAGGAGGATCAGGCCATGACTCCCAGCCCCACCTGTCGCCCCCGTCGCTCCCCTCGCTCCCGCCGCCTCGCCGCGGCCGGGGCGCTCGCCGCCGCCGGCGCGCTGCTGCTGGGCGCGTGCGGCGACCAGACCGACGACGAGGGCGACGGTGGCACCGGAGGGCAGAACGCCTCCGAGGAGCCGGCCGGTGCGGACGCCCCGCTCTTCGACCTGCTGCCCGCGGACATCCAGGAGGCCGGCGAGATCAACGTCGGCTCCGACATCGCCTACGCCCCGATCGAGTTCATCGACGAGAACGACCGGATTACGGGCATTGATCCCGATATCGCCGCCGCGCTGGGCGAGGTGCTGGGCGTGGAGTTCACGTTCCAGAACGGCACGTTCGACGGCCTGATCCTCGGCATGAACAACGGCCGCCACGACATCATCATGTCCGCGATGACCGACACCAAGGAGCGCCAGGAGGGCGCCGGCGAGGACGCCCAGGGCGGCGCCGACTTCGTGAACTACTTCCAGGCGGGCTCGGCGATCCTGGTCCAGGCGGGCAACCCCGAGGGCATCGAGTCCCTGTCCGACCTGTGCGGCCTGACCGTCGCCGCACAGCAGGGCACCGCCAACGCCGACCTGGTGCTGGGTCAGCAGGAGGAGTGCGACGAGTCGCTGGAGCCCCTCATCAGCGAGGTGGACGCCGACTCGATCACCGCGCTCCAGACCGGCCGCGCCGCCGCCGTGGTCACCGACTACCCGGTCGCGCTCTACAACGAGCTGACCGCGGGCGGCGGCGACCTGTTCGAGGTCGTCGGCGAGCAGATCGACGCCGCGCCGTACGGCATCGCCGTCCCCAAGGACAACCCCGAGCTGCGCGACGCCCTCCAGGCCGCCGTCCAGGAGATCATCGACAACGGCACCTACGCGGAGGTCCTGGCGGAGTGGGGCGCCGAGGCCGGTGCCGTCGAAGAGGCGACCATCAACGCGGGCGAGTGACCCGTGCCCGACCTCACCAAGACACCAACGCCGCCCGCCCCCGGGGCGGAGCCCGGGGCCGAGGCCATCAGGGCCGTCCCGGTGCGTCACTACGGCCGCTGGTTCGGCGCTCTCGTCGTGATCGGGCTGCTGGCCCTGCTGGTCGTCGCGTTCGCCGGTGCCGAGATCGACTGGGGCGTGGTCGGGGAGTACCTCGACGACGGGACCATCGTCGACGGCGCCCGCAGCACGCTGTGGATCACGCTGCTGTCGATGCTGATCGGCGTCGGGCTCGGCGTGACGCTCGCCGTGATGCGGCTGTCGAAGAACCCGGTGCTGGCGGCCGTCGCCTGGGGCTACATCTGGTTCTTCCGGGGCACCCCGGTGCTCGTGCAGCTCGTCCTGTGGCTGAACCTGTCGTACGTCTTCGACACCCTCAACCTGGGCTTCTACAAGGACGAGATGAACGACGTCATGACGCCGTTCCTCGCCGCCCTCCTCGGTCTCGGCCTCAACGAGGCGGCCTACATGGCGGAGATCGCCCGCGCGGGCATCCTGTCGGTGGACCAGGGCCAGACCGAGGCCGCCCACGCGCTGGGCATGAGCAGGGCCAGGACCACGCGCCGGATCGTGCTGCCGCAGGCGATGCGGGTCATCATCCCGCCCACGGGCAACGAGTTCATCAACATGCTCAAGACGTCGTCGCTTGCGTACGTCATCTACTACGAGGAGCTGTTCCGGGCCGCCGACACCATCAGCTCCCGCAACCTCGCGGTGATGGAGCTGCTGATCGTCGCGACCGTCTGGTACCTGATCCTGACCACGGTCTTCAGCATTGGGCAGTTCTACCTGGAGCGTTACTACGCCAAGGGGTCGAGCCGCCGGCTGCCGCCGACGCCGTGGCAGCGGATCCGGGCCCAGCTCACGTCGTTCCGGCCGAAGAACAAGGTGGGAGGCGTCACCGTATGACCGGGCACCCCATGGTGAAGGCCGAGCGGGTCCACAAGTCCTTCGGTCTCGTCCCGGTGTTGCGGGGCATCGACCTGGAGGTGAAGGCCGGCGAGGTGTTCTGCGTCGTCGGCCCGTCCGGGTCCGGCAAGTCGACGTTCCTGCGCTGCGTCAACCACCTGGAGAAGATCAACGCGGGCCGCCTGTACGTCGACGGGGAGCTCGTCGGCTACCGGCAGAAGGGCAACAAGCTCTACGAGATGCGGGAGCGCGAAGTCGCCGCCCAGCGCCGGGACATCGGCATGGTCTTCCAGCGCTTCAACCTCTTCCCGCACATGACCGCCGCGCAGAACGTCATGGAAGCGCCCATGCAGGTCAAGGGCGTTCGCCGGGCGGAGGCGCGCGAGCGCGCCGAACAGCTGCTGGCCCGGGTCGGGCTGGCCGACCGCATGGAGAACTACCCGTCCCAGCTCTCCGGCGGCCAGCAGCAGCGCGTCGCCATCGCACGGGCGCTGGCGATGGACCCGAAGCTGATGCTGTTCGACGAGCCGACCTCGGCCCTCGACCCCGAGCTGGTCGGTGACGTCCTCGACGTGATGCGGGGGCTGGCCGAGGACGGGATGACCATGATCGTGGTCACGCACGAGATGGGCTTCGCGCGCGAGGTCGGCGACTCGCTGGTGTTCATGGACGAGGGCGTGGTCGTGGAGTCGGGCCGCCCGCGCGACGTGCTGAGCGACCCGCGCCACGAGCGCACACGGGCGTTCCTCTCCAAGGTGCTCTAGAGGGTGCTCCAGGGCGTCACGTCGTGTAGTCGGCGTTGACGCGGACGTATCCGGCGGACAGGTCGCAGCCGTAGACGGTGGCGGCGGCCTGTCCGAGGCCGAGGCCGATCACGATGTCCACCTCGTCCTGCCGCATGGCGGCGGCGAGGCCGGCCAGGGTGTCGGGGCCCGGCTCGTCCGGGTAGACCTCGACGGCGCCGAAGCGGACGGTCACGCGGCCGGGGACGATCGTCGTCTCGTCGGTGTTCTTCCCGATGGCCATCAGCACCCGGCCCCAGTTGGGGTCGGCGCCGTGCACGGCGGTCTTCACCAGCGGGGAGTTGACCACGCTCTTCGCCACGCGCCTGGCCTGCGCGGGGTCGGCGGCCCGCTCGACGGTGACCCGCAGCAGCTTGGTCGCGCCCTCGCCGTCGCTCGCGAGCTGCCGGGTGAGGTCCAGGCACAGGTCCGCCAGCACGGCGGCGAACGCGTCCGGATCGACCGGCCCCGCCGCGCCGTTGGCGATGACCGCCACCGTGTCGGAGGTGGAGGTGTCGGTGTCCACGCTCAGGCAGTTGAACGTGCGGTCCACGGCCGCGCGCAGCGCCGCGTCCAGGTCGGCCGGGGACAGGGCGGCGTCGGTGAAGAGGTAGGCCAGCATCGTGGCCATGTCGGGCTCCAGCATGCCGACGCCCTTGGCCACGCCGACGACGCGGGCCGGACCCACCGCGCGCCCGGCGGTCTTGGGGCGGGTGTCGGTGGTCATCATCGCGCGGGCCACGTCCAGCGGCCGGGCCCCGAAGGCCGCCGGGCCGCGCCCGGCCGCCTCGTCGAAGTGCGCGCGGAGGGCGTCCATCGGCAGCGGGCGGCCGATGACGCCGGTGGAGCCGATGAGCACCTCACCGGCCGGGATGCCGAGGAGCGCGGCGACCCGGCCGGTGATCTCGGCGGCGTTCTCCTCGCCCCGGCGGCCGGTGGCGACGTTGGCGTTCTGGGCGAGCGTGGTCACGGCCCGCAGCCGCTGCCCGGCGGCGTGCGCCCGGCTGAGCACCACGGCCGGTCCGGCGAAGAGGCTCCGGGTGAACATGGCGGCACTGACGGCCGGCCGGTCCGAGGCGACGATCGAGATGTCGTCACCGCTCCCGCGCAGCCCGCCGTGCCCGGTATGAGCGCGGAAACCGGCGGGCCAGGTCGTCGGATGGTTATGCGTCATGCCGCATATGTTTGCAGGGTGGGGCGCCGCCTGTACACCCCGGGCACGGAGTCAGGCCCGTCCCGTAGTGCCCGCGTGGCGGGGGCGGACCCAGGCCGCGTCGCCCGCCTCGACCCAGCCCCAGGAGCGGAGGGCCGCGTGGGCCGGGGCGTTGCCCGGCCCGGGCCGGGCGAGGACCAGATCCGCGCCGGCGCGCGACAGCAGCTCCCGCTGCATCCGCGTCGCCACGCCCTGCCCCCGCCGCCGGGGCACGACCATCAGCCCGGCGAGGAGGAACACCCGGCCTGTTCCCGCCAGTTCGGCCAGGCCGGGCGGAACCTCCGGGAGCTGGAAGCCGTAGGCACAGCCCACCGGCTTCGGATCGCCCGCCAGCACCAGGTCGAACCCCGGCCGGCCCAGGTCGTGATCCGCGAACGCGTGGACGAACTCCTCGCGTGGCAGCGGCCGTGGGCCGGGCGTGTCCTGGTGGGCCGCCACATACAGATCCGCGATCTGCTCCCGGTCCGTCTCGGCCTGCCACCTGCTCAGCCGCCGCAGGAAAACCGTGCTCATCGTCCCCCTCCCCGCGTGTGTCAATCGTCGCACCTCAGCGCCGCTTCTGGAATGGAGTGGTCCGTTGTGGCTAGCGTGTGGGCATGTTTGCTGCCTATGCCGCGCGATTCGACCGGGACGAGCCGCTGAACGGTCTCGAACTCGGTGACCGGCCCGCTCCCGAGGCCCGACCGAACTGGACGGTGGTCGACGTCAAGGCCGCTTCCCTCAACCACCACGACCTGTGGTCGCTGCGCGGCGTGGGGCTGGGCGAGGAGGCGCTGCCGATGATCCTCGGCTGCGACGCGGCGGGCGTGGACGCGGACGGCAACGAGGTCGTGCTGTATTCGGTCATCGGGGCGTCCGGGCACGGCGTCGGGCCGGCGGAGCGGCGGACGATCCTCACCGAGAAGTACCAGGGGACGTTCGCGGAGCGGGTCGCCGTCCCGGCGTGGAACGTGATCCCGAAGCCGAAGGAGCTGTCCTTCGAGGAGGCGGCCTGCCTGCCGACGGCGTGGCTGACGGCGTACCGGATGCTGTTCACCAACGCGGACGTGCGGCCCGGCGACAGCGTGCTCGTGCAGGGCGCGGGCGGCGGCGTCGCCACGGCGGCGATCGTGCTGGGCGCGGCGGCCGGGCTGCGGGTGTTCGTCACGAGCCGGGACGAGGCCAAGGGCAAGCGGGCCGTGGAGCTGGGCGCGGAGGCCGCGTTCGGGGCGGGCGAGCGGCTGCCGCACCGGATGGACGCGGTGATCGAGACGGTCGGCGCGGCGACGTGGTCCCACTCGGTCAAGTCCCTGCGCCCGGGCGGCACTCTGGTGATCTCCGGCGCCACCTCCGGCCAGGCGCCGCCGTCCGCCGAGCTGAACCGGATCTTCTTCCTGGAGCTGAAGGTCGTCGGCTCGACGATGGGCAGCAAGGAAGAGCTGACGTCCCTGCTGAACTTCTGCGCGGCAAAGGGCATCCGCCCCACCATCGACTCGGTCCTCCCCCTGGACCGGGCCCGCGAGGGCTTCGCCCGCATGGCCCGCGGCGACCTGTTCGGCAAGATCGTCCTGACCGTCTGACCCCCGCTGCCGCGCGCCGGTGACAGCCGGTGCGCGGGGTTGACGCCGGGGGAACCACGGGGCCGCACTCCGCGTGTGTCCTCGTATGACGGACAGTGGGGAGCGGCCCGCCGAGTTACCCGCCTATCCGGGGATGGGGGAGTTCGTCGGGGCGCTGGACAAGCTGGTCAGGCAGCCGCGGCGGCAGCGGCGGTGGTTGCCCGTGGTGCTGCTGCTCGGGGCCGGGGCCGCTGGATCTGTTCGACGAGATCGCGCGGCAGCTCGCCCGCACCACCCGTGCCTGTGACGGGGGAACGCTGCGGCTGCCGAGTCTCTGGCTGCTGACGACGGTGGCCGAGGCCGGCGAGGAGGTCAGGTCCGGCCAGTGGCGCGGGCTGCGCGACCACCTCTACGCCCGGTACCGGGAGCGGTCGGCGGTGGCCAGGGGGCTGTGGGCGCTGGGCGGCGAGGAGCCGGGCAGCGGGCTGCGCAACGACGCGGGGCCGCTCAACGCCGTGTGGAACTTCCTGGTGGGCTGGGCCTTCCAGACGCTGCCGCGCCGCCTGTTCGTGATGGGGGCCAAGCGGCGGCTGCGCTGGTTCACGCGGTGGGCGGAGAGCCAGCGCGGACCGATGCCGTTCTTCGAGCAGCTGTGCGAGCTGGTGCCCCGGGCGGCGGACGGTGAGCGGGCGGAGGACCTGGACCGGGTGCTGGTGCAGGCGCTGATGACCGACCTCGACCGGGAGGCCCGGGGCGGGTTCCCGAGGCCCTGGCGTCGGCGGCGGACCAACCGGTTCACCGTGCTGTTCGTGGAGACGGGCGACGAGGGCTCGCGGGTGCAGCGGTTCATCCGGGAGCTGCGGAACGAGGCGAAGGGGCGCGGCGCGACCTCGTTGCTGGTGGTGGCCGACGGGGTCGACGGCATCGCCCACTACATCCCGGACGAGGAGCAGGCCGGCTTCGGCGCGGCGGGGGAGTGGCTGCGGGACGGGCTCACGGACACCCGGCTGGTGGCGTCCGTGACCGGCCTGGTCGTGACGCGGCCGGTCGGGGACCGGCCCGACGACCCGCGCGCCGCCTACCAGCTCCGGCGGCACGCGCGGCTGAAGACCCGGCCGCACCGGATCGGGCCACGCGCCGAACTGGCGGCCGAGATCACGGCGGTGGCGGTGACCGCGGCGCTGGTCGCCGGCGCGTACGCGACGGACCGGCTGCCGCTGGTGGCGGACGACGACTGCCGGGGGCGGACGTTCCTCGGCTCGGACGGCACGTGCGTCGGCGTGCAGGACCTGACCGTGGTGGACGACGCCGCGATCCGCGAGGTGCTCGCGCGGATCGAGGCCGAGAACGCCCTGGTGAACGACGAGACCGCGGACTGGCCCGAGAACTGGCCGCGCCCGCGCACCGTCGTCTACATCGGGCCGCTCAGCGGCGGCGAGGGCCCCGACGACCCGGTGCGCGGCGGGGCGCTGGCCCAGCTCAGGGGGCTGGCGGTCGCGCAGCGGCACGGCAACGAGATCGCCCTCGACACCGGGGAGCGGGTGCCGCTGCGGGTCGTGGTGGCCGACGCCGGGGACCGGTACCGGGACGCCCCGCGGGTCGCCGAGCACATCGCGGAGCTGGCCGCGGACGACCCGTCGGTGATCGGCGTGGTCGGCATGGGGCAGAGCCGCGACACGGTCTTCGAGGGGCTGCGGGAGCTGGACCGGGCCGGGCTGCCGGTCATCGGCACGGCCGGCACGGCCGACGAACTGCTGCGGCACGGCGCGCACTACTACCAGAACGCGCCGACCAACAGCCGGGCGGCGGCGGCCATGGCGGCGTTCATGGAGCACGCCGAGCTGATCGAGCCGGGGACGCCGGCCGAACGGGCGCTGCTGGTGGCGGACGCCCGGGACGCGTACAGCGGCGGCCTGGCGGACTCCTTCCTGGACTCCTACGGCGCCGGGCGGACCACGACGCTGCTCTACAGCCGCGACGACGAGGTGCCCGAGGACGAGGAGACACCGCTGCCGGGGGAGACCGTGGCCAGCCTGCGCGACCTCGCCCGGCGGGTGTGCGACGCGGTCCGCGAGGAGCCGCGCACGGCCGTGGCGTGGGCGGCGCGCGGCAGCGACATCGAGCCGTTCCTGCGCAGCCTGCGGGAGCTGTCCGGGGACTGCCCGCGCCTGACGCTCGTCGGGGGCGACGAGGTCACCAACATGCGGATCTCCGATGCCGATCCCTGGGAGGTCTTCCCCGGGCTGAGCCTGTACTACGTGATGGACGGGGGCGGGCCGGTGCTGGAGGAGAGCCCGGAGGGCCAGGCGTTCGCCGACGCCTACCGGGCCGCCTACGGGGGCGAGGACGAACGGGAACTGACCCGGGCGCTGCGGCTCGACCCGCGCCCGGCCCTGGCCTGGGACGCGCTGCGGTACCTGTCGACGGCGGTGGACGAGACGTGGGAGGCGACCGGCCGCGCCAATGACCGGCTGGCACGGGAGCTGGTCCAGGTGACGCTCTATCAGGGTTTGGGCCCCGACGGCTTCGACGGCGCCACCGGCCGCCTCGACCCGGCGGGTGCCCGGGGCGGCGGGCGCGTGACCGAGGACAAGCTGGTCCTGATCGTGCACGACACCCCGGACGCGGACTCCCACGCGGAACTGATCTGCGGCGCCGTCACCGCCCGCGACATCAGGACGACCTGGGGAGACGGCCACCCCTGCCCGCCGCCGACGCCGGGCGGCGGCTGAACGGCGGCGCCGGGACGCGGGGTGCCGGGACGCGCGCTGCCCCTGGGCAGCGGGAGCGGGCGGGCTCAGCCGCCGGGGGCCCGCAGCAGGGCGACGAGGTGGGCGGCGGTGGCGGACAGGTGGCGGCGGGCCTCCCGCAGGGAGTCCTGTGTGACGCCGTGGTCCCGGGCCGCGTCCCGGACGTCGTCGCGGAGCTTGTCGAGCAGACGCTCCAGCTCGCGGGCCGGGTCGTCCACCGGCTCGGCGGGCTCCGCGCCCCAGCCCGGCGGGTGGGGGTGCTCCACGAACCGGGCCCAGCCGCCGATCTCGTGGCTCAGGCCGTCCAGGCTCTCGCGCACCGCGCCCGGCCAGTCGCCGCTGGCCGCCCGGGACTGCACCCGGTCGTGGATGCGGCGGGCCGCCTCCTCGAAGTGGTGCCGCGTCGCGTCGCTCGCCTCCCGGCGGGCGCGTGCCCTGCCCCCGGCCCCGGCCGCCGCGGCGCGGGTGGCGGCGGTGGCCTGCCGTATCTCCTGGCGCAGATCGCGGGCCGAACCGCTGACGTCCTCCCGGATGTCGGCGGCGAGCGCGGCGAGCGAATCGCGGATCTCCCGCTCCAGCTCGGTCAGCTCCTCGCCGCGCGTCAGCAGCTCGCGCTGGCCCTCGGGCGTCAGCGAGTACACCTTCCGGCCGCCCTCCTCGGTGCTGGTGACCAGGCCCTCGGCGGCCAGCTTCGCCAGCCGCGGGTAGACCGTGCCGGCGGAGGGCGCGTACAGCCCCTGGAAGCGCTCCTCCAGCAGCCGGATCACCTCGTACCCGTGCCGGGGCGCCTCGCCGAGCAGCTTCAGCAGATACAGGCGGAGACGGCCGTGGCCGAAGACGGGAGCCATGTCAGATCTCCTTGTGCGAGGAGGTGGCGGCCGGGTCCGCGTCGGCGGGCGGGCGGCGCAGCAGCGCGATCGGGCCGGAGACGGTCGAGCAGCGGACCATGCCCGCGCCGGAGCCGAGCGTGCCCCCTGCCTGCCGGGCGCCCCAGCCGCCGGTGACGGGCAGGGCGGGGAAGGCGGAGGACACCGCCCCGGCGGCGGTGGTCGCGGAGACGCGGGCGTCGAAGGGCTCGGGGAGGCGGAGCGCCAGCTCGCCGGAGACCGTGCTGAGCCGGATGTCGGGCGGGAGGCTGGAGGGGGCCAGGTCGACCAGCATGTCGCCGCTGACCGACTCACCGCTGAGCACGTGGCCCTGGGCGTCCACCACCGTCAGGTCCCCCGAGACGGAGGCGAACCGCAGCGCGCCGCCGAGCGCCTGGGCGTCGACGTCGCCGGAGACGGTCTCGGCGCGGACCGGGCCGCCGAGGCCGACCAGGGTGGTGTGCCCGCTGACGCCCCTGACCTCCGTGGGCCCCGCGATCCCGCTGACGACGGCCGAGGCGCCCACGACGCCGACCGTGAGCCGGGTGGTGGCGGGCACCGAGACCGACACGACGGCGGAGCGGCGTCGGCCCTTGCGGTCCAGCCAGGTGAGGAAGCCCTGCCAGGGCAGGTCGTCATAGGCGACGGTCAGCCGCCCGCCCTCGGCCCGCACGACCAGCGGCGGCCCCGTGACCTCGGCGATCTCGACGCGGGCGACGGGATCGTCCGTCCCCACCACGTTCACCGTGCCGCCCGCGACGCGGACGCTCAGCTCCTCGACGCGACGGTCGTCGAAGGTGAGCGTCCGGGGCTCGCCGACGGACCACTCGGACTTCTCCGCCATGGAAACCTCCCCTGGAGAGCGGCACACGAAGATATATCGCGTCTCTGGGAACACGATATATCGCGTGCGTCGCGTCGGCAAGGGCGGCCGTCCCGATTCCCCCGCGCGGGGTACCGCGCCGCGGCACCACGCGGGTGTCAGGCGTCCTCGTCGTCCTCGTCGTCCAGGCGGGCCAGCCAGGTGGCGAGGCGCTCGATCGGGATCTCGAAATCGGGGTTGAGGTCGACGAACAGGCGCAGCTGGTCGGCCAGCCACTCCAGCGTCACTTCCTCCTCCCCCCGCCGCTGGGCGAGTTCCTCGATGCCGCGGTCGGTGAAGTACACGAGATGCTCCTGTGGGACGGAACGGTGGGCACGGGGTGGTGAAGAAGAAGGCCAGGATAGGCAGCGGACGGTAGCGGCCGATAACCTGCATGCACACACGGCGACGGGGGGTCGTTATGAGCGGCGGAATCAGCCGGATCAGCCTGCCGGACGGGACCCCGGTCTGGGCCAGGATCTCGGGCGTCGAGCAGCCCGAGCCGGTCCCGGTGCCCGGCGTGCCCGGCCCCGCCGCGCCGCCCGGCGGATTCGGGTACGCCGACACCGGGTTCGCCGACCGCGCCGCCGCGCAGATGGAGAGCCTGCGCGGCCTGATCACCGGCGTCGCCGCCTCGGTCGCGGACGGGCTGCGCGCGGCCAGGCCCGACGAGGTCAGCGTCACCTTCGGCATCGAACTCACCGCCCGCGCGGGCCGGATCGTCGGCCTGCTGGCGGACGGCGAGGCCAAGGGCGCCATCACCGTCACCCTCACCTGGCAGGGCGGGCCCCCGGAGGACCTGGGAAGCGGCACCGCATGACCTGGGGCGACACCGGGGGCGCACAGCCGCTCGACGTGGACCCCTTCGAGACCCTGGCGCCGCTCGCCGCCGCCGCGACGGTACGCATCCATGAGCCGCCGACCGGGTATGACGGGACCGGGCAGGTTTCCCGTCCCTGGGGCAGTGGCTTCTTCGTCGCTCCGAACTGGGTGCTCACCTGCGCTCATGTGGCACTTCGCGGGGGAAGAGGCGAGGGAGGAAGGCGCGAAGTGGGGCTGACCGTCCAAGGCGTGGAGCGCCCCGTCCGGGGCCGGGTCGCGTGGGCGCGGCCGGAGGAGCACCCCGGCGGCGGCCTGTGGCCCGCGCCCGACCTCGCGCTGATCCGGCTGCTGGAGCCCGTTCCGCACGCCTGCGTCTGGCTCACCGAGCGGACCGCCAAGGTCTTCACCCGCAGCGAGGTGGCGTTCTTCGGCTGCGCCGAGTCCGGCGACGGCCTCGTGGAGCCCGTGAGCGGCCGGTGCAGCATCCGGGGCGAGCTGGGTTCCGAGGGCCTGCTGAAGCTGGGCAACGAGGACGAGGTGCCCGAGGGCGCCTCCGGCGGCCCGGTCGTGGACCTGCTGCGCGGCGAGGTCATCGGCGTGCTCAAGGCCCGCCGCCAGGTCGGCCGCGACGGCGGACTGGCCTCCTCCGTCGTGCAGTTGCGCCGCCTGCCCTCGCCCGCGGGACAGGTCCTCGACGAGCACGACGACCTCTACCAGAGCGTGCTGCACGCCCACGACCGCCATCACGCCGAGCGGCACCGCGACGCGCAGATCGCCGAACGCACCTGGACGGACGCCCAGATCGAGGTCCGCGCGACCGCGGGCCGCGCCCTCACGCCCGGTCAGCGGGTCGAACTGCTGGGGCTGCTCGCCGAGTTGCCGCCCCCCGTCTCCACCAGGCGGCTGGACGAGACGCTGACCGCCCTGCGCAGCAGGCCGTACGAGGGCACGCTGCCCGCCCCGCGCGGCTGGCGGGACGGCCTCGGCCTGCTGTACGACCTGCGGCAGGGCGTCACCGAGCTGGAGGCCGTGCTGCGGTACGCGATGTACGCGGCCACCGCCGAACGCCCGTTCCCCGCCTCGCCGGAGTCCGAGTCACGGCTGCTGGACTGGGTCCACGCCACCGCCGCCGCCAGCGCGGAGCTGCCCCGCTGGTTCCGGCACAACCTCCGCTCCGAGCAGGACGCCCGGCTGCGCGAACGGGACGGCGTCCCGACCGGCCCGGGGACCGGCCTGGCGCCGGTGACCATCGGGCCGCCCGCGCCCCTCCGGGCGGACGCCCCCGGACACCAGGCCGCCGGGTACCAGGACGCCGCCGCGCCCGGCGGGTTCGCGGACACCGGCCACGGACAGCCGTACGTGCTGCTGGAGATCACCCCGCGCGCCTGGGAGCGCGGCCGGTACGACTGGCGGGTGTGCGCCGCCCGCACCACCGGCGAACTGACCTCCGTCGACGAGGACTTCCGCGCCGTGGGCCCCGGCGAGCCGCCGGAGCGGCTGCGCGTGGCGCTGGCGGAGGCGTTCCGCCGTGGCGACGAGCCCGACCAGCCGGTGCCGCTGCACGTCGCGCTGCCGTACGCCCTGCTCGGCTTCCCGGTCGAGGAGTGGCGCCTGGCGCCGGACACCGGCCCGCTGGGCGAGCAGCGTCCCGTCGTCGTCCGCTGCACCAACCCCGTGCCCGACGCCGAGGACAGCGACGAGCTGCGCGTGCTGCGCCTCTCCCGCTGGGCCACGATCCACGCCGGCCGCATGGAACCGGACATCCTGGACTGCGCGGACAGCCGGCCGCGCCCCCTGCCGCAGCCCGCCGCGCTGATCGGGCGGGACCCGGCCACCGTTCCCGTCATGTGCCACACCCCGGCCACCGGCGGCGAGCCCGCCGCCCTGCACCGCGTCATGGCCAGCGGGTACAACGTCATCCTCTGGCGGCGCGAGGCGGCCGACCGCGACGAGAACTGCGACGCCTTCCACCGGGGCGTGAAGCGCGCCGTGGGCACGGCGGGGCAGGCCAGGCTCCTGCCCGCGGCGCTGTGGCGGCTGCGCTCGGCCGTCGGGCTCGGCGTGCCGGACGTCGCGTGGTCGCGGGGGCTCTCCCTGCTCTACGACGACCCGGGACGTCCGCTGCCCGGTGCGGACGATCCGCTGGAAACGCCGTGAGGGGCGTCGGCGGTGTGCGTGGCGCAACCCGCGCACATCGCGCGCCCCGCACGGGAAGCCGGACAACTATCCCCTGTGCGCGGCCTTTTCCTCCGGCTACGGTCGGGGGCGGGACGGCGGTCCGGACGGCGAACGAGCGACGAGGAGCAAGCTGTGGCACTGTCTGACGAGACTCCGGAAGGCCCCGGGGGAAGCTCCGTCCCCGGTGAATGGCTCATCTACCGGGGCGCCGGGGAGCCGCACGACGGCATCCGCTCGCTGCCCAAGCCCCCGCCGTGGCGGGACTTCGACGGGCAGCCGCTGGTCGCCCCCGGACCCGCCGCCGACAGCGCCTCCACGCGCCGCCTGGGCGCGTACCGGCACCTGGCCGAGATGCACCGGCCCAGTGCCGAGGAGCTGGAGATCATCAACGCCGCGCTCTACCTGCGCCGCCCCCTGCTGGTCACCGGCAGCCCCGGCACCGGCAAGAGCACGCTCGCGCACTCCGTGGCGTACGAGCTGGGCCTCGGCCGCGTGCTGCACTGGCCGATCGTCAGCCGCACCACACTCGGCGACGGGCTGTACCACTACGACGCGATAGCCCGGCTCCAGGACACCCAGATCGCCGCCGGCAGCCGCGCCGCGGGCGGCCCGGTCCAGGCCGTGCCGGGCGGCATCGGCAGCTACCTGCGCCTCGGCCCGCTCGGCACGGCGCTGCTGCCGACCGCCAAGCCGCGCGTGCTGCTCATCGACGAGCTGGACAAGAGCGACATCGACCTGCCCAACGACCTGCTCAACGTGCTGGAGGAGGGCGAGTTCGCCATCCCCGAGCTGGAGCGCATGGCGGAGCGCGAGCCCGAGGTCGAGGTGCTCACCGACGACGGCGCCAAGGTGACCGTCCGGGACGGCCGCGTCCGCTGCCACGCGTTCCCCTTCGTCGTCCTCACCAGCAACGGCGAGCGCGACTTCCCCGCCCCGCTGCTGCGCCGCTGCATCCACCTGGAGCTGGGCCGGCCCGACCACGAGCGGCTGGCCACGGTCGTACGCGCCCACCTGGGTGATGAGCTGGCGCGCGTGGGCGACGACCTGATCACCCGTTTCCTGGAACGCTCCAGGACCGAGCAGCTCGCGACCGATCAGCTTCTCAACGCCATCTACCTCACCCACCACGCCGAGCCGCCCACCCGCGACAGACTGGCCGACATGCTGATCCAGCGCCTCGACCGGCCGAGGTAGGCCGCCATGGACGACGCCGACTCCCCCGTCCCCGCCGCGGGGCGGGACCCCCTGGCGACCCTCATCCGCGCGCTGCGCGGCGCCGGGCTCGACCCCGACCGGGCCGGGCTGGCCGACGCCCTGTGGCTCGCGCAGTTCTCCCGGCCGTCCGCGCCCGGCGCGGGCGGTGCCGGGGACCCTGCGGACGGGGGTGAGCGGGCCGAGGGGGAGCGGGCCGCGGGGGAAGCCGGGGAGGGCCCGCCCGTCCCCCACACGGCCTACGCGGACCCCCGCGCGTCGTCGCACGACCCGGCGGACGACGCGAGCCGCGCGCCGTCCGGGACGGCGCACGCGGACGGCCGTGCCCCCCGCGCCGGGGACGACACGGTCCGGCTCTACGCCGACCCGGCCGGGTCGGGGCGCCACGCCGCCGGGCTGCCGGAGGACGCGCTGCGGATCGGCGTGCCCGAGGCCAGGGCGCTGCCCGGCCTGCTGGAGCTGGAGCGGGCGCTGCGGCCGTTGCAGCGGTACCGCCCGCCCGGCCGGCCGCCGCGCCGGGCGTCGGCCACGGACCTGGACGAGCACGAGACCGTCGAGCGCACCGCGCGGGCCGGCGGGCTGCTCATGCCCGCCTTCGTGGCGGACCCCCGCGCCCACACCGAGCTCCAGCTCCTGATGGACGCCGCGCCCGCCATGCGCGTGTGGCAGCGGATGCTGGGCGAGCTGGCCGAGGTGTTCGGGCGGCTCGGCGCGTTCCGCGACATCCAGGTGCACTACCTGCACGCCTCCCCGGACGGCGACCCCGCCGTCAGCCGCCGCTTCGACCCGGGAGAGGCGCCGCTGCGCCCGGCGCGGCAGCTCCAGGACCCGACCGGGCGCCGGCTCACCGTCGTCGTCAGCGACTGCGCCGGGCCGCTGTGGCGCGCCGGCGCCGCGCACCGGCTGCTGCACGCGCTCTCCCGGCACGCGCCCGTCGCCGTCGTCCAGCCGCTGCCGGAGCGGCTGTGGCCCCGCACCCGGCTGCCCGTCGAGCACGGCGTGCTGCACCGCGAGGAGGGCTCGCCCGGCCGGGCCAGGCTGCGGTTCACCCCGGAGGCGGGCGGCTGGCCGGCGCGGCCCGCGCCCCCCGGCGCCGTGCCGGTGCCCGTGCTGCCCCCGGGCGCCGGGTCGCTGGGCGCGTGGGCGCATCTGCTGTCCGGGCACGGGGCCGGGTCGGCCCCGGCCGCCGTGGGCTGGGTGCGGGCCGACCAGCCGCCCGCGCCCGCGCGGCGGCAGGACGGGCCGCCGCGCTCCTCGGCCGCGCTGGTCGCGCGGTTCCGCGCCACCGCCTCGCCGGTGGCCGGGCGGCTCGCGGTCTACCTGTCGGCCGCGCCGCTGTTCCTGCCGGTGATGCAGCTCATCCAGCGGACCATGCTGCCCGACTCGGGACCGGCCGAGCTGTCCGAGGTGATGCTCAGCGGGCTGCTGCGGCGGCAGGAGGGCTCGGCGGGCGACGGCCGCTGGTACGAGTTCGTGGACGGCGTCCACGACGAACTCCTCGCCGAGCTGGGCCACGACGAGGCGCTGCTCGTGCTGAAGCACTGCTCGGGCTACGTCGAGCAGCGGTTCGGCCGCACCGGGCCCAACTTCCCGGCGCTCGCCCTGGCCCAGCTGTCCGGCGAGGCCGGGCACGGCGAGGCGTCCGCCACGGCCGGCGAGGCGGCGGAGGAGCCCGCCAAGGAGCGGCTGCCGCAGCCGTTCGCGGAGGTCGCCGCCAAGGTGCTGCGCCGCTTCCTGCCCGAGGCCCCCCTGGCCCCCGCCCCGGCGGGCGAGACCGTGCCGCCGCCGTCCCTGGCGGTCGGTCAGGCCCGCGCGCTGGCCGAACGGTTCGCCGCCGACGGCAAGGTGCAGCACCTGCTCGACGCGGTCCGGACGCTGCGCCAGGCCGCCGACGGCCGCCGGGCCGCCGGGCAGGGCACGGACCCGGAGCTGCTGAGCGAGCTGGCCGAGCAGCTGCTGCGGCTGTGGCGGGTGCAGCGGGAGACCGAGCTGCTGACCGAGGCGCAGAACGTGGCGCGCGCCGCCGCCGCGCACCCCGGCTCGCTGCGCGCCCGCACCGCGCTGGCCCGCGTGCTGCACGTGACGGCGGGGGACAAGCGGGCGGCCGGGGACCCGCGGGCCGCCCTGGACCTGTGGCGGCGCGCCGACCGGGAGTTCGCCGCCGTCTGCGCCACCCCCGGCCTGGACCGGCGGTCCGCGCTGAACCTGACGCTGGAGCGCATCCAGGTGCTGGAGGAGCAGTGGCGGCTGGGCGGCGACACCGCGCTGCTCCAGGAGAGCGTCGGCATGGTGGAGGCCATGGTGGACGCCTGGCCCGCCGGCGAGCCGCAGCCCAGCGGGCTGCCCCTCGCCCACGGCCGCGCCCTGCTGCGCCTTGCGGGCGCGGCGCCGGACGCCGAGCGGGCGGGCGTGTACGCGGGGCAGGCGGCGGGCTCGCTGCGGCGCGGCTGCTGGGCGCTGGAGACGGAGAACGCGCCGCCCGTCGCGCGGGCGCGGGCGCTGCTGGACCTGGCGGACGCGCTGCTGCTGACCGAACGGGACTGGCCGGTCGCGGCGGAAGCCGTCGGCCAGGCCCGGCGGCTCGTGGAGGACCCGGCGCTGGTGGCCGCCTGCCTGGCCCGGTCCGGGCGGCTGTGCGTGCGCCGGTACGCGGCCGAGGGCAGGGCGTCGGACCTGGAGGAGGCGGCGCACTGGTTCCAGCGGGCGACCCGTTCGGTGTCCCGGGACCGGCCCGAGTACAGCGACCTGATCGAGGAGTGGGGCGCCGCCCTGCTGCGGCGGTCCACGCTGCCGGACGGCGGCGCGTTCGTGTCGCAGGCGGTCCGGGTGCTGCGGGACTGCCGGATGGAGACCCCGGCCGGCGACCCGCGGCTGCCGGAGCGGCTGCTGATGCTGGGCCGGGCCCTGACCGCGCGGTACCTCGACACGGTGGACCTGGTCGATCTGCGCGAGGCGGAGCACCTGTTCGGCCGCGCGGCGGCGGACGCGGCGACCGACCTGACGCGGGCCCGCGCCTGGTACGAGCTGGGCGAGACCCACCGCAGGGCCTACCGCCACACCCGCCGCCCCGAGTCGCTGGAGCAGGCGGCGCACGCGTACCGCAAGGCCGCCACGGCGGCCCGCTCGGCCGACCCGGACCCGGCCGACCCGGCCGAACCGGCCCGCCTGGCGGCACGGGCCCTCCACCAGCGCGGCTCGGTCTTCGAGGCGGCCGGGCGTCCCCTGGCGGCGGCCGACGCGTACCGGGCGGCGCTCCAGATGTGGCGCCACGTCCCCGACGCGACGACGGCCACCGCCGCCACCACGGCCCGCCTGGACGCGCTCCTGCGCCGGCGCTGACCCCCGGGAACCCGGGAGCCCGGGAGCCACGGCGCCGGAGAGCGTCGGTCCACCGCCCGGGGCGCGGGGCTCGCGCCGCCGGGGCGTCCTGGTGACGGCCGTGAGGAGCGGGCTCGCAGCGTCGCGGGGACCGGGTGCCGGGGGCCGGAGGGCCCCACGCCGCGGAGCCCCGCGGGGCCGCACTCCGCCGGGGCCCTCCCCTGCCGCGTGACGCGGCGGCCCCCCGTCGTCGTGAGGTGCCCGTCGGCAGCGGTGGGTTTCTCGTGTCGTTCCGGTGGGAATCTCCGCTGGGCCTCAGTCATCGGGAGGAACCATGACGACGCGCCCCCACGACAGGGACGCCGGGCCGCTGCCGGATCTGCTCGGGCTCAGCCTCACCGAGCTGCGCGGGCTCGACCACCCCGTGCTCAGCGCCGTGCTGGAGGAACTGCGCGGACGGGTGCTGGGGGACGGGGCCGGGCAGTTCTACCAGTTCAACCAGAACCTCGGCGATGACCTCGTGCCCGCCGATCCGTCCACCGTGGGGTGACCGCGAGCTTTCGGCCCTTTTCGGGGCTTGACCCGACATAGGGCCGCACCCCCGGTTTGCGCCGCCCGCGCGCCGGAAATTTTCTTCCGGAGCCGTGTGGACGGGCGGGAGGGGGTCGGCACAGCGTGCACGGGACAGCGGAAGCGGTCCGCGAGTCGGCGGTGCCCTTCCGGCAGTTCGTCGTCAAGGTCAACAGCCGGTGCAACCTGGCCTGCCGGTACTGCTACATGTACTTCGCCGCCGACCCCGGCTGGCGCCGGCAGCCCGTCGCCGCCGCGCCGGGCACCCTGCGCCGCGTCGCCCGCCGCATCGGGGAGCACGCCGCCGCCCACGGCCTGCCCGCCGTCTCCCTGGTCCTGCACGGCGGGGAGCCGCTGCTCACCGACCCCGCCGTCCTCGGCGCGTTCGCCGACGACGTCCGTGCCCGCGTGCCGCCCGGCTGCGCCGTCCACGTCACGCTCCAGACCAACGGCGTCCTCCTCACCGAGGAGAAGCTGGCCGTCCTCGCCGCGCACCGCATCACCGTGGGCCTCAGCCTCGACGGCGGCCTGCCCGGCCACAACCGGCAGCGCGTCGACCACGCCGGACGCCCCGCCTGGCCCGCCGTGGAGCGCGCCGCCCGGCTCCTGGCCGCCGCCGGGCACCGCGCCCGGTGGGCCGGGGTGCTCTGCGTCGTCGACCCGGCCACCGACCCGGCCGAGGTCTACGCGTCGGTGCTGCGCCTGGGCCCGCCCGCCGTGGACTTCCTGCTCCCGCACGGCAACTGGAGCCGGCCCCCGCCCGGCCTCCCGGCGCCGCCCGACGACCCCACCCCCTACGGCGACTGGCTGTGCGCCGTCTTCGACCTGTGGTGGCACGCCGACCGCCGCCACACCAGGATCAGGCTCTTCCAGGAGTGCCTGGCCCTGCTGCTGGGCCTCCCGGCCGCCACGGAGAGCCTGGGCCTCCAGCCGTTCACCGCCGTCGTCGTGGAGACCGACGGCACCATCGAACAGGTCGACTCGCTGAAGACCGCCTACCCCGGCGCCGCCGCCACCGGCCTCGACGTCTTCCACGACAGCTTCGACGACGCCCTCGCCCATCCCGGCGTCACCGCCCGCCACACCGGCCTGGCCGCCCTCGCCGGCGCCTGCCGCCGCTGCCCGCTCGTCCAGGTCTGCGGCGGCGGCCACTACGCCCACCGCTACCGCGACGGCCACGGCTTCGCCAACCCCTCGGTCTACTGCGCCGACCTCCAGCGGCTCATCCGCCACATCGCCGCAGCCCTGCGCCGGACGGCCGCGCCGTGACCGCCACCCTCACCGAGCGGGAGGTCCGCGACCTCGGCCGCGCCGAGGGCGGCGACGACACCCTCGCCCGGCTCGCCCTCAGCCAGCACACCCAGCGCCTGCTGCTGCTGCGGCTCCTGCTCGACGCCGTGGACGCCACCCCGGGACCGGCCGCCGCGCCCGCCCGGGACCACGCCCGCCTGCTGGAGGCCGCCGAACGGGCCGCCCCCGGCTCGGCGCGCCGCGTGCTGTTCTACTCGCTCACCGGCCCCTGGGCCGAGCGCTGCGTCCAGTGGCTGGAGACCGGCGCCGACCCGGGCGCCGACCCGGCGGCGGCCGGGGACCTCGCCCACCTCGGCTCCCTCGCCGCCGCCGTCGCGGCCCGCTCCGGCCTCGGCTTCACCACCCGCGTCGTCACCCACGGCGGGCGCCTCACCCTGCCCACCCTCGGCGCCCTGCGCGGCGAGGACCCCGACGGCACCCCGGTCGAGCTGAGCGGCGACGGCCCCACGCTGACCATCCGCCCCGCCGGCCGGCCGCCCGTCGAGGTGCGCCAGGCCCCGGCCGGCGTCTGGCTCTCCGACGACCCGCGCTGGCTGCCGCTGCACACCCTCGACGGCGGCCCCCGCACCGTCCTTCTCGACGACCTCGACCCCGGCCGCCTGGTCTACCGCAGCGGCGCCGTCGGCGTGGCGGCCCGCGACGTGCTCCGTCCCGAGGAACGCGCCCACTGGGCCGCCCTGTGGCGGGCGGCGCTGCCCCTGGTCTCGCTCGCCGGGACCGCCCGCACCGCCGAACTCGCCCTGCTGGACTGCATCGTCCCGCTCAGCGCGCCCGACGCCGCCAGCTCCGGCGGCATCAGCTCCCGCGCGTTCGGCGCCGTCATGACGACCCCGCCGCCCAGCCCCCTCTACTTCGCCGCCGGCCTCGCCCACGAGATCCAGCACCTGAAGCTGACCGCGCTCAGCGATCTGACGCCCCTGGCCCGCGTCGGGCCGGAGGCCCGCCACTGGGCCCCCTGGCGCCCCGACCCGCGCCCGTTCCACGGCCTGCTGCACGGCACCTACGCGCACCTCGCCCTCGCCGACTTCTGGCAGCGCCTCGCCCTCACCCTCGACGACCCCGCCGACCGCGACCACGCCTGGGCGGCCCACGCCCGCTGCTGGACGCAGGTCGGCGCCGTCCTCCCCGTGCTCACCGGCACCCGCCGGCTCACCGAGGCCGGACGCGTCTTCGTCCACGCCGTCGCGGAGCGCCACGAGGAGCTGCGCGAGCCCGCCCCGCCCCGGGGCCACCTGGTGCGCGCCGCGGCGTACGTGGACACCGCCCGCACGCTGTGGCTGCGCCAGCACGGCCGTTGACGCATGACCGGCGGGGGCCAGGTGTATGTTCCCTGAAAGGGCGCTGACGTTCCGTCGGAAACCGGCGCCGGGGGAGAAGCAGGCATCGCCGCAGGGACCCGTACGCATCAGCACGCAACGAGGGAGACGGTCGGATGGCTCCAGGGGAGAGCTCGGCGGGGAGCCGCCCGCCGGACACCGCCCGCCGGCGGATCACCATCAGCTTCGCCGGGTTCAACCGCGCCTGGGCCAGCTGGATCGCGGACCGGCTGGAGCGGCACGGCTGGCAGGTCGCCCTCCAGCCGTGGAACCCGCCGGTCGAGGTGCCGCTCGAGGTCGCCCTGCGCGACCTGCTGCTGGCCGAGGGCCGCATCCTCGTCGTCCTCAGCGACTGGTACTTCAAGCTCGGGCCGCGCACCGACGAGGAGTGGAACGCGGCGCTGCGCGCCGTCGTCGCGCCCCACTCCGACCGCTTCGTCGCCGTCTCCGTCAACGCCCACCCGGTGCCCACCGCCGCCTCCGCGTTCGGCGGCGCCGCCGAGCTGTGGGACATCGGCGCCCGCGAGGCGGAGCGGCGGCTGCTGGGCCTCGTCGGCCCGTCCCCCGCGGAGGGCGAGGCGCCGTCCTCCCGCACCCTCGGCGGCCGGAGCGGGCCGCGCTTCCCGCACGAGCCGCCCCACGTCTGGAGCGGGGTCCCGCGCCGCAACACCCGCTTCACCGGCCGCGAGCAGACCCTCCAGCGCGTCTCCGACCTGCTGCGGACCGCCGAGCCCGGCGCCGCCGTCGTCACCCTGTGGGGCATGTCCGGCGTCGGCAAGACCCAGGTCGCCGCCGAGTACGTCTACCGCTTCGCCACCGAGTACGACCTCGTGTGGTGGGTCCCCGCCGACCAGCGCGGCACGCTCCGCCAGCGGCTGGCCGAGCTGGCCCCCGCCCTCGGCCTGTCCACCGGCCCCGAGTACGGCGAACGGCTCCGCGCCGTGGGGAACGCGCTGCGCCGCGGCACGCCGTACGCGCGGTGGCTCATCGTGCTCGACGGCGCCGACGACCCCGGCCCCATCGCGGACCTCATCCCCAGCGGCCCCGGCCACGTCCTCATCACCTCCCAGAACCGCACCTGGGAGGACCACAACACCCTGCTCCACGAGGTCCCGCTCTACTCCCGCGACGAGTCCGTCGCGTTCATCCGCCGCCGCGCCACCCGCCTCAGCGCCGAGGACGCCGACCTGCTCGCCGAGGCCCTCGGCGACCTCCCGCTCGCCCTCGACCAGACCGCCGGCTGGCTGGCCGACTCCGTCATGTCGGTGCGGGACTACATCGACCTGCTCCAGCGCGGCAGTTACGTCGAGGTCGGCCTGCGCGTCGCCGCCGACTTCCCCATGTCGTACTTCACGGCCTTCGCGCTCCTGCTCAACCGGCTGCGCGAGACCGTGCCCGAGGCCGTCGACCTGCTGCGGCTGTGCGCCTACTTCGCGCCCGGCGCCATCCCCGTCCACCTGCTCCAGGGCATCCCGGCGGACGACCTCCCCGAGCCGCTGGTGGGCCTGATGAACGACCCGCTGCGGTGGAACGCGGCGATCAACAAGCTCGTGCAGTACTCGGTGATCCGCTTCGACGTCCCCGAGACCGAGGCCGACCCCGACGACTCCGGCACCATCCACCTCCACCGCATGGTCCACCAGACGGTCCGCGCCGGCATGGGCAAGGACGACGAGGAGGTCTACTCCCGGGCGGTGCGCCGCGGCCTGTCCGCCACCGACCCGCAGCTCTTCTCCGACACCCGGCGCTGGCCCCGCTTCGCCCGCATCGTGCCGCACCTCGACCCCTCCGGGGCGCTGCGCAGCCGCCACCCGGACATGCACCGGCTGATCTTCAACTGCCTGCGGTACGCGTACATCGCGGGCGAGCTGACCGTCGGCATCCAGCTGGCGGAGCGTACCGACCAGGAGTGGCGCGACATCTTCGGTGACGACCACCCGCTCGTGTGGGACCTCGCCTCCCTCAAGGCCACCCTGGTGCGCGCCACCGGCGACTACGTGCTCAGCGAGCGCCTCGACCGCGCCGTCATCGACCGGCTCAGCGCCCTGCGCGGCTCCCAGGACCTCACCGTGCTGCGCGCCGAGGAGGGCCTGGGCGGCGACCTGCGCGGCCTGGCCCGCTACGACGAGGCCCTGGAGGTCAGCCGCCGGGTGCGCGACGCCTACGCGGAGCTGGTCGGCGAGCGGGACCTGCGCACCCTCACCGCCAACCAGCAGGTCGCCACCTCGCTGCGCTTCCTCGGCCGGTACCAGGAGGCGCTGGATGCCGACCGCCGCATCCTCCAGGCCCGCCGGGAGCTGCTGCGCCCCCGGAGCAACTGGTCGCTCTCCTCGGAGAACGCCACCGCGCTCGATCTGCGGCTGCTCGGCCGGTACGCCGAGGCGCAGTCCCTCCAGGAGCAGAGCCTGGAGACGCACCGCGCGGTGATGGGCCCCGACCACCCGCAGACCCTGAGCGCCGAGTGGAACCTGGCGCTGTGCCTGCTGCGGGTCGGGGACCGGGCCACGGCCCTGGTCCGGCTCGGCGGGCTGCTGGACCGGGTCGAGCGGGTGCTCGGCGAGGTCGCGCCGCTCACGCTGGCCGTCGCCGCGTCGTACGCCTTCGTGCAGCGCGCCCACGGCAACCTCGACCAGGCGCGGGCCGTCGGGGAGCTGACCGCCAAGCGCTACGAACAGCGGCTCGGGCCCCGGCACCCGTACGCCATCGGCACCCGCGCCAACCACGCCCAGATGCTGCGCGCGGTCGGGGAGCGGCAGCAGGCGCACCTGGTCATCAAGGAGTGCCTGGCCGACATGACGTCAGTGCTCGGCCCCGACCACCCCTGGACCCTGGGCATCGCGCTCAACGCCTCCGCCGCCCGCAACCTCGACGGCGACGTGGAGGGCGCGGCCGAGCTGAGCGGGGACACCGTGCGCCGCGCCACCGCCGTGCTGGGCCCGCAGCACCCCCTCGTCCTGGCCGCCAAGGTGGCGCTGGCGACCGATCTGCGCGGGCTGCGGCAGCGCGAGCGGGCCGACGAGGTGGAGGAGGAGGCGCTGTCCGGGCTCACCGCCACGCTCGGCGCCCAGCACCCGGCCGCCGTCAGCGCCCGCTCCCGGGTGCGCCCCGAGTGGGACTTCGAGCCCATGGCGACCTGAGCGGCCCGGGCCGGCCCCGGAAGCCCCGGAAACCGGACGGGCCGGTGACCGCCGCGCGTCTGCGGCGGTCACCGGCCCGTCATGGGACCGGAGGGCCCCTACAGGTCGAACACCTCGTTCACCAGGGTCTGCTGCTCCGCCTGGTGCCGCTTGGCCGAGCCGACCGCGGGCGACGAGGACGCCGGGCGCGACACCCGCCGCAGCCGGTCCACGCGGTCGAGCTGCTCCGCCAGGTTGAGCGCGATGAACGGCCACGCGCCCTGGTTCGCCGGCTCCTCCTGCGCCCAGATGAACGTCCCGGCGTTCGCGTACCGGGCCAGCTCGGCGCGGACCTCGTCCAGCGGCAGCGGGTACAGCCGCTCCAGCCGGACCAGGGCGACGTCGTGCGCCCCGCGCTTCTCCCGCTCGGCCGCCAGGTCGTAGTAGACCTTGCCGGTGCTGAGGACGACCTTCCGCACGCCCGCCGGGTCCACCGTGGTGTCCCCGATGAGCGGCCGGAAGCCGCCCGTGGTGAACTCCTCCGCCGTCGAGGTCGCGGCCTTCAGCCGGAGCATCGACTTCGGGGTGAAGACGATCAGCGGCTTGTGGTGCGGGTTGTGCACCTGCCACCGCAGCAGGTGGAAGTAGTTCGACGGGAGGGTCGGCGCGGCCACCGTCATGTTGTTCTGCGCGCAGAGCTGGAGGAAGCGCTCGATGCGGGCCGAGGAGTGGTCCGGGCCCTGGCCCTCGTAGCCGTGCGGCAGCAGCAGCGTGACGCCCGAGGTCTGGCCCCACTTCTGCTCGGCCGACGAGATGAACTCGTCGATGACGGTCGAGGCGCCGTTGGCGAAGTCACCGAACTGCGCCTCCCACATCACCAGCGCCTCCGGACGGGCCAGCGAGTACCCGTACTCGAAGCCCATCGCCGCGTACTCGCTGAGGAACGAGTCGTAGACGTTGAACCGGGCCTGGTCCTCCGTGAGGTACAGCAGCGGGGTGTAGTCCTCGCCGGTCTTCCGGTCGATCAGCACCGCGTGCCGCTGGCCGAACGTGCCGCGCCGGGTGTCCTGGCCCGCGAGGCGGACCGGGGTGCCCTCCATCAGCAGGGAGCCGATGGCCAGCAGCTCGCCCATCGCCCAGTCGATCGTCCCCTCCTCGACCATCGCGGCCCGCCGCTGCAACTGCGGCAGCAGGCGCGGGTGCACGGTGATCCGCTCGGGGATGTTGACCTGGGACTCCGCGATCCGCTTGACGACCTCGGTGTTCACGCCGGTCTCCACCGCCGTGGGGAACTCCGGCCGCGGCGCGGTGACCTCGGTCGGGGCCGGGGTCACGGTGGCCTCGCGGACCTCCTTGAAGACCTTCTCCAGCTGGCCCTGGAAGTCCTGGAGCGCCTGCTCCGCCTCCTCCAGCGTGATGTCGCCGCGCCCGATCAGCGACTCGGTGTAGAGCTTGCGCACCGAGCGCTTCTTGTCGATCAGGTCGTACATCAGCGGCTGGGTGAACGACGGGTTGTCCGTCTCGTTGTGGCCGCGGCGCCGGTAGCAGACGAGGTCGATCACCACGTCCTTGTTGAACGCCTGCCGGTACTCGAAGGCCAGCCGGCCCACCCGGCACACCGCCTCCGGGTCGTCGCCGTTCACGTGGAAGATCGGCGCCTCGATCATGCGGGCCACGTCCGTGCAGTACGTGGAGGAGCGGGCCGCGGCGGCGGTGGCGGTGTAGCCCACCTGGTTGTTGATGACGATGTGGACCGTGCCGCCGGTGCGGTAGCCGCGGAGCTGCGACATGTTCAGCGTCTCGGCGACCACGCCCTGGCCGGCGAACGCGGCGTCGCCGTGGATCAGCACCGGCAGGACCGTGAAGTCCTTGCCGCCCCGGCCGATGACGTCCTGCTTGGCGCGGGCGACGCCCTCCACGATCGGGTCGACGGCCTCCAGGTGCGAGGGGTTCGCGGCCAGCGAGACCTTGATCGTCTCGCCGCACTGGCCGGTGAACGTGCCCTCGGTGCCCAGGTGGTACTTCACGTCACCCGAGCCGTGCATCGACTTGGGGTCGAGGTTCCCCTCGAACTCCCGGAAGATCTGCGCGTACGACTTGCCGACCACGTTGGCCAGGACGTTGAGCCGGCCGCGGTGGGCCATGCCGATGACGACCTCGTCCAGCTTGTCGGCGGCGGCCTCGTCCAGCACCGAGTCCAGCAGCGGGATGACCGTCTCGCCGCCCTCCAGCGAGAACCGCTTCTGGCCCACGTACTTGGTCTGGAGGAACGTCTCGAAGGCCTCCGAGGCGTTCAGCCGGCGCAGGATGCGGAGCTGCTCCTCGCGCTCCGGCGGGGTGTGCGGGCGCTCCACGCGGTCCTGGATCCACTTGCGCTCCTTGGGATCCTGGATGTGCATGTACTCGATGCCGGTGGTCCGGCAGTACGAGTCGCGCAGGACGCCGAGGATGTCGCGCAGCTTGAGCATCGACTTGCCGGCGAAGCCGCCGACCGCGAACTCGCGCTCCAGGTCCCACAGGGTGAGCCCGTGCTCCTTGATGTCCAGGTCGGGGTGCTTGCGCTGCTTGTACTCCAGCGGGTCGGTGTCGGCCATCAGGTGGCCGCGGACCCGGTAGGAGTGGATCAGCTCGAACACGCGGGCGGCCTTGGTGACTTCGTCGTCGTGGTTGACGTCGATGTCCCGCGCCCAGCGCACCGGCTCGTAGGGGATGCGCAGCGCCTCGAAGATCTTGTCGTAGAACTCCTGCTCGCCCAGCAGGAGCTGGCTCATCATCCGCAGGAACTCGCCGGAGGCCGCGCCCTGGATCACCCGGTGGTCGTAGGTGCTCGTCAGGGTCATGATCTTGGAGACGCCCAGGCGGTTGAGCGCCTCCTGCGAGGTGCCCTGGAACTCGGCCGGGTACTCCATGGAGCCCACGCCCAGGATCATGCTCTGGCCGGGCATCAGGCGGGGCACGGAGTGGACGGTGCCCAGGCCGCCGGGGTTGGTGAGGGAGGCGGTGACGCCGGAGAAGTCCTCCATCGTCAGCTTCCCGGTCCGGGCGCGGCGGACGATGTCCTCGTACGCCTGCCAGAACTCGAAGAAGGTCAGCGTCTCGGCCTTCTTGATGCCGGCCACGACGAGCTGGCGGTCGCCGTTCTCCTTGACCAGGTCGATGGCCAGGCCCAGGTTCACGTGCGGCGGCTTGACCAGGGTCGGCTTGCCGTCCTTCTCCGCGTAGGACCAGTTCATCGACGGCATCGCCTTCAGCGCCTGCACCATGGCGTAGCCGATGAGGTGCGTGAAGGACACCTTGCCGCCGCGGGCGCGCTTGAGGTGGTTGTTGATGACGATGCGGTTGTCGAACAGCAGCTTCACCGGGACCGCGCGGACGGAGGTGGCCGTCGGCAGGTCGCGGGAGGCGTTCATGTTCTTGGCCACGGCGGCGGCCGGGCCGCGGAGCGGCACCAGCTCGGGACCCTCGGCCTCGGCCGGGGCCGGCTTGGCCGCCGGCTTCGCCGCGGCGGGCCGGGCGGGTGCCGCGGCCTGCTGCGCCGGAGCGGCGGGCTTGGCCGGAGCCGGAGCCGCGGGCTGGGCGGGCGCGGCGGGTGCCGCGCCGCTCGCCGCGGGGGCGGCCGTCTCGGGCCGGGTGGGAGCCGGGGCCTGCGGGGCCTGGACGGCGCCTGAGCCGTTCGGCCCCGGGGGGGCGGTGGCGGCGGTCTCATCGCCGCCCGGCTTGTAGTCGGCGAAGAAGTCCCACCAGGCCCGGTCCACGGAGTTCGGGTCCTGGAGGTACTGCTGGTAGATCTCGTCGACGAGCCATTCGTTGGCACCGAAGCCGGCGGCCGGATTCTTCTCGGCGCTTTGGTCGGTCTCGGCACTCGGAGTGTTCGGGGACTGTGGCGACACGGCGGCAACCGCCCTCTTCCGCTTCGCAAGGTCATTGATAGCGGAAATCAAGGCTACGCCTCCCGGAGGGTCCGGCGCAGTCCTCTGCGACCAGACGTGGCCTACGCCACATTCGCGAGGGTGTTTCGGTGCCGGATAGTGCGGGAACGGCACCAAGTTCGGCTCGAAGCCGCTACAAAATCGCCCGTACGGAGCGCGACGGCCGCCGTTCCCGCTCTCAGCTGGGCGGACGGCGCTGTGAGCCGCGCGGGGCGGCCCGGCGCCGGTGCGGCGGCGGTGCGGCGGTGACGTGGACCGTGGGGCGCCCGGGACGGCCCGTGGTCAATTGTTTGCCAGCGCGTTACCCGGAAGGGTGAGGCGGATGCGGCAGCCGCGCCGCGATTCGGCCACGCCGATCGTGCCGCCGTGCAGATCGACCGCCCAGCGGGCGATCGCGAGGCCGAGACCGGTGCCGCCGTCACGCGGAGTGACGCCGTCGATGGTCCCGCGCCCGAAGCGTTCGAACACCAGCTCCCGCTGGGCCTGCGGGATGCCCGGACCCTCGTCCAGCACCTCCAGGACGAGACCGCCCGGCCCGTTGCCGGGGCGCGCCACGACGGTGACCTGACCGTTGCGGGGGCTGTGCTTGACGGCGTTGTCGACCAGGTTGGTGACGACCTGGTCCAGCCGCTCGGGGTCGGCGTGCGCGACCAGGTGCCCGGGGGTGACGTCGAGACGGAACTTGACGTCGGTCCTGGCGTGGCCGCGGCGCAGCGCGACGGTGGCGTCGTGGAGCACCGCGGTCAGGTACGGCTCGACCTCGAAGCCGCGCGGCTGGAGCGGCACGCCGACGCCGTTCTCCAGCCGGGAGAGGTCGAGGAGCTGCTCGACCAGGCGGCCGAGGCGCTCGGTCTGGCGCAGCGCGGTCGCCATCGTCTGCGGATCGGCCTCGGAGACGCCGTCCACCACGTTCTCCAGCACGGCGCGCAGCCCGGCGATGGGCGTGCGCAGCTCGTGCGAGACGTTGGCGACCAACTCCTTCCGCTGCCGGTCCACCGACTGGAGGTCGGCGGCCATGCGGTTGAACGCCAGGGCGAGGTCGCCCAGCTCGTCGCGGCGGGACACGCGGACCCGGCGGCTGTAGTTGCCACGGGCCATCGCCCTGGCGGCAGAGGTCATCTCCACCAGGGGCGCCGCCAGACTGTGCGCGACGAACTGGGTGACCAGCAGGGAGGCGATGATCGCGATGATGGCGATCACCTGGAGCTCGATGTCGGAGCGATAGGCCACCTGGATCAGCACGGTGGTGATCACCACCGAGAGAATCACCAGCCAGCCGAGAGCGGCCTTCACCGAGCGGAACGGATCGAACGGGCGCAGCACGCGCCACATCATGGGCCATACCCGCCGCCAGAGGGAATGGCGAACCGCCTCGGGCACGTGTTCAGACCTCGCTGCTGGCCTGGCTCCGTCCGGCCGGTTCGCCCGCGAATCCGGGGGGAGTTTCCAGGGCGTATCCGACTCCGTGGACCGTCCTGATGCGCTCGGCGCCGATCTTCCTCCGCAAAGCCTTCACATGGCTGTCGACGGTGCGGGTGCCCGAGGCGTCGGCCCAGTCCCAGACCTCGGCCAGCAACTGCTCGCGGGTGAGGACCGCGCGCGGGGAGCGGGCCAGGCACATGAGCAGGTCGAACTCGGTCGGCGTGAGGTGGATGTCCTTGCCGGCCGCGCGGACCCTGCGCTGGGTCCGGTCGATCTCCAGGTCGCCGAGGCGCACGCTGCCGGGACGCGGGGTCGTGGCGGCGACGGCGGCCCGCTCGATTCGTCTCAACAGGACGTGGGACCTGGCGACCAGCTCGCGCATGGAGAACGGCTTGGTCATGTAGTCGTCGGCGCCGACGCCGAGCCCGACGAGCATGTCGGTCTCGTCGTCGCGGGCCGTCAGCATGAGGACGGGCACCGGGCGTTGGGACTGGACCCGGCGGCAGACCTCCAGGCCGTCGAAGCCCGGCAGCATGACGTCGAGAATGAGCAGGTCGGGGTGCCAGGCGGCGGCCGTCTCCACGGCTGCCGGGCCGTCGGCGGCGGTCTGCACGAGGAAGCCCTCGGCCCGCAGCCGGGCGGCGATGGCCTCCACGATGGTGGGGTCGTCCTCGACCACGAGGACCCGCCGCTGGGCGCCGGGCGTGGTCACGGTGGTGGCGCTGTGGATGCTGGCCCGGTCCGGGGCTCCGTGCTCGGCCTGGCCGTTGGGTGACAGTGTCTTCTCCTGATGGTTCCGGTCCATCGGTGCTGTCCTGATGTCGGTCTGCGTCATATCCCGCCCCCGGGATCGTCCTGTGCCAGTTCCGCTGTTTCTGGCAATGAAATGTGCTTCAGATGTGCTGATGAGCACTGGCAAGAGCGTAGATGGCGAACTTGCGTGGCGGCTACGCGGACTGGCTGGCGAGATGGTGCGTGGCGAGAAACAGCACGTCGGGAACAGCTCGGACGTCTGGCACTTCTCTGGTGCGAATGTCATCGAATCCGGCATCGCGGAGATTCTGTGCGAAGTCGGTGGAGGGGGCGGCGGGCCGGACCGCCGGAATCCCCCCGTATGTGAGCCGATCGCGGCGACGTGGGAGCCCTGTGGGGGGAGTGGAGACCGCCGTCGTCCGCCGTGGCGGAACGGCGGACCCGCACGGCGACGCCGGAGCCGAACGGCGCCGTGCCGGGTGTCCGTCCTGTGCGGACGCGTGAGCGGATCGGTGGGGATCGCCCGGGCGCGCCGGTCCGCCGGCGACCGCCCGCTACAGCTCCACCACGATCGCGGTGGCGTCGTCCCCGGCCTTGCCGCGGGGAAACGCCACCCCGCCCGGATCGGCCGCCTCCGCCGCCCGCACCGCGGCGATCGCCGCCGCCGGGCCCCCGTCCCTGAGCAGCGCGAACAGCTCGGGCCAGCCACCGAGGCGGAACGTCTCCACCCACCGCCCGACCCCGTCCGTCACCGCCGCCAGCGCCCGCACCCGGGCGCGCGGCACCGACCCGGTCAACGCCCGTGCCACCACGGCCGGATCGGCCGCCGCCGTGAAGAAGCCGCCCTCCGCGTTCCGCAGGCCCTCCAGGAACCCGGCCCGCCGCCCGGGCGGCAACCGCCGCGCGGCCGGGCGCAGATCGTCCAGCCGCGTGTCCAGCAGCGCCTCGACGGCCCCGTCCGGCCCCTCGATCAGCAGCGCCGAGTCGGAAAGCACCAGGTACTCGACGGTGTCGTCGTCCCAGCGCGCGCCGACCACCGTGGCCTGCGGCGTCCGCGGGTGAGAAAGGTCACAGGAGGTGCGATGGCCGTCCGCCGTGCGGGAGATGGCCCCGGCCAGGCACTCGGCCAGCGGCACGTGCCGCTGGAAAGAGGCCAGTTCGAGCAGGGCCCCGCCCAGCCGGGTGGCGAACCACGCGACGCCGTGACGGCACCCGAAGTCACCCGCGGGGGCGGTCACTCCGTCGAGGAGGACGAGCGCGCCCCCGACTCCCGCCGCGGGTACGGCCGTCGCCGCGAAATCCTCGTTGGGGCGGCCCGGCGTACCGGCCTCGGTGGCGGAGTGGACGCGCATGGTGATCAGTCTGCCGTAGGCTGACTTTGTCAGTGAATGACGGGGTAACGGCCCGGGGCGGCACGGCGAATGCGGATCTTGCCAGGAGCGGAGGCGGAATTCCAGTGGGATGACGGGACTCCGGAGTGTCATGTTCTGTCTTGCGCTTGTCCCTCAACTCTCCTCTGTTGTTCACTCCTTCGGGTGGCCGCTTCGGGGAGCCCGCCCCCTGCCCTGTCGGCGCTGGCAAGGTCGGTGCCTACGTGACGAGAATGCGAGCACAGGTGCGGAAGACGACAGAGCATGACCCCGCCGACGCAGATCCGTCCGCCTCCGCTCCGTCAGCCACCCGCGCGCGCACGGCGCGCAGACGGCGCGTTCGGGTGCGGAACCGGCTGATGGCGGGGCTGCTGCTGACCGGCACCGCCGTGGCCATCGCCGGCGCGCCCGCCGTCTACGCGGGCGTCCGCGACCTGAGCGACTCCCGCGCCCTTGTCGCGGACGCCGGGCTCGCCGAGCGCACCGCCCTCCTCTCCCACCTCGTCGCCGACGAGCGGGACACCCTCGTCGCGGCCCTCGGCGGGGCCGGCGCGGGCGCGGCGGAGGCCGCCCTCCCCGAGGACGCCCGCGCCCGCCTCGACGCCCAGCTCACCGGCGTCCGCGCCGACGTCGAGCCGGAGGTCCGCACCCGCCTGGACGCCCTGACCGAGGCCAGGGAGGCGGCCCTGTCCGGGCGGAGCACCCCGGACGCCACCTACGCGGCGTACAGCGACGTCGTCACCGCCCTGGACGGCGTCCTGCGCGCGGTCAGCCGCGAGCGGCCCGAGCGGGCCGCCGACGCCACCGGCGACGCGCTGCCCGACCTCGCCCGCGCCGTGGACGCCTCCTCAGCAGCCCGCGGGCTGCTGCTCGCCGCCCTCGCCACGCAGGACGGCCAGAGCGGCGAGGGCGGCGAGGGCGACGCCGCCGGGGTCGTCGCCCTGGCCCAGCAGGCCGCCGCCCGCGAGCAGGCCGCCCTCGCCGACTTCCGCGCCACCGCCGACGCCGCCGCCTGGGAGGACTACGAACGGGCCGTCTCCGGGGACGAGGCGCGGACCGCCGGGGACATCCTCGCCGGGCTCACCGACGCCGCCGGGCTGTCCGCCCAGGAGTGGGCGCTCGTCCCGGCCGAGGTGGAGGAGGCCCTGGCCACCCGCACCGGCCTCCAGCGCGACATGCTCCTCTCGCTGGCCGGGGAGCGGACCGCGAGCCTGACCGAGCTGGCCGACGACGACATGACCCGGCTCCAGATCACGGCGGGCATCGTGCTCGCCGCGCTGGTGCTCGCCTTCTCCGTCAACGTGCACACCGCGCGCTCCCTCACCCAGCCGCTGGCCGCCGTCCGCCTCGGCAGCCGCCGCGTCGCCGCCGACCCCACCGGGCAGGAGCCCGTCCGGTTCACCGGCCGCAACGACGAGTTCGCCGAGGTCGTGCACTCCGTCAACGCGCTGCGCGCCCGCGTCGTGACCCTCCAGCAGCAGGCCGCCGCCGCCACCCGGGAGGCCGACGCGGCGGCCCGCGACAGCGGCGGGCTCCGCGCCGAGCGGGACCGCCTGCTGGCCGAGCACAACGAGCTGAACGCGCGCCTGGCCGCCCTGCACGGCGCCGTGCACGGCATGTTCGCCCACCACGCGCGGCGGCTGCTGGTCCTCGTCGGGGAGCAACTGTCGGTCATCGAGGGGCTGGAGGAGCACGAGACGGACCCGGACCGGCTCGCCGTGCTCTTCACCGTCGACCACCTCGCCGCCCGGATGCGGCGGCACGGCGAGAACCTGATGCTGCTGGCGGGCGCCGAGCCGCCGCCGCAGCTCGGGGAGCCGCTGTCGCTGATCGACGTGGCCCGCGCCGCCGTCAGCGAGATAGAGCGGTACGAGCTGGTGGAAACGGCCCCGCCGCCCCCGGCCGCGCGCATCGTCGGCGGCGCCGCGCGCGACGTCAGCCACCTGCTGGCCGAACTGCTGGACAACGCCACGGCGTTCTCCCCGGCCGGCGCGCGGGTGCGGCTGACCGCGCGCTGGGCGGAGGCCGAGCTGGTGTTCACTGTCGAGGACGACGGGGTCGGCCTGTCGGCCGACCGGCTGGCCGAGCTGAACGCCCGCATCGTGGACCCCGTCACCCCGCCGCCGGGCGCCGGGAGCGACGCGCCCGGCCCGGGCATCGGCATGGGCCTGTACACCGTGGCCCGGCTCGCCGCCCGCCACAGCCTGCGCTGCTGGCTCGACGCCCGGCCGGGCGGCGGCACGGTGGCGCACGTGGTGCTGCCGGGCGCGCTGGTCGAGCCGCTGGCGGAGCCGTATCCGTCGGTGCCGGCGCAGGCCGCCGCGCCGCCCGTCGCCGCGCCGCGCGCCGCTGCCGCCGAGGCGGTCGCGGAGCACGCCAGGGCGGCCGACACCACCCCCAGAACCAACGCCGTCACCGGAAGCGGGCTGCCGTTGCGCAACCCGTCCGCGACCGGCGTCGGACCGTCCCCGCAGCCCGCAGCGGGCCGGGCGCGGGCCGTCGACGCCGAGGAGTTGCGCCGCCGCCTCGGCGGGTTCCAGCGCGGCGCCAGGGAAGGACACCGGGACGCCGCCAGGGCGGCGAGCCCATACCCCGGCGAGGCCGGAGAGGAGCTGCCGTCATGACCGCACAGACACGTATGGCCCCGGGCGCGTACAGCAGGGCGGGAGACGACCTGCGCTGGCTGCTGACCCGCCTGGTGGAGGAGGTGCCGGGGGTCCTGTCGGTCGCCGTCGTCTCGGCGGACGGCCTCCCGTTGCTCTCCTCGGAACCCGCCGGCGCCCCCCAGCGCCGCGCGGTGGGCCCGCTGGGCGCGGCGGCCGACCTGGCGACGATCGTCTCCGGGCTCGGCAGCCTCACCACGGGCGCCGCGAACCTGATGGAGGGCGGCCCGGTCCGCCAGACGCTGGTCGCGATGGACACGGGCAACCTGCTGGTGATGTCGATCAGCGACGGCTCGCTGCTCGGCGTCTACACCGAGCCGGAGGCCGACATGGGCGTGGTGACGTACCACATGGCCCTGTTCGTGGGCCGCGCCGGCCACCTCCTGACCCCGGAGCTCCGCGCGGAGCTGCGCCAGGCCACCCCCCGCCCGAACCTGCGCTGACCACGGGCCGGCGGCCGGCGCGCCGCCGGCCCGCCCTCAGCCGGGGCGGACCGCGCCCAGGACCGGGTTGACGGCCACGGGGTCGAGGGTCACCTCGGTGCCGGGGCGGGGGGCGTGGAGGACCTGCGCGTCGCCCGCGTAGAGGCCGACGTGGCTGGCGTCCTCGTGATAGATCACCAGGTCGCCGGGGCGGAGTTCGGACAACGGGATCCTCGGCAGCTCCTGCCACTGCCCCTGGCTGGTGCGGGGGATCGTGACGCCCGCGTGGGACCAGGCGCGGGAGGTCAGCCCGGAGCAGTCGAACGCGTCGGGGCCCTCCGCGCCCCACGCGTAGGGCTTGCCGAGCTGGCCCAAGGCCCAGGTCAGCGCCCGTTCGCCGGCCGGGGAGGGGGGCCGGCCGTCGTCGCCGAGGGCCCCGGAGGCCAGCAGGTCGCGCTGGGCCTCGTCGATGTCCGCCAGTTCGAGGGCCGCCAGGTCGGCCGCCTCCGCCGCGGTCAGGCCCGCGAGCAGCGCGGTCAGTTCGTCCAGGCGGCGGTGGATCTCGTCGCGCTGCCGCCGCCGTTCCTCGGCCAGGGCCTCCTCGGCGGCCAGCGCCTCGCGGGCGGCGGTGGCGAGCGCGTCGGCGCGCCGCTCGTTCGCCACCAGGCGGTCGATCTCGGCGGCCTGGGCCGCCACCACGCGGGTCGCGACCGTCTCGTCGTGCAGGGCCTGCCCCGGCTCCTCGCCCAGCAGCAGCCGCAGCGCGGGCGGCAGCGACACGCCACCCGAGCGGTACTGCCCGGCGGCCAGCCGGCCCGCCAGGCGGCGGGCGCGGGCCAGGTCGGTGCGGGTGCCGGCCAGCCGCTCGGTCAGCCGCTCGACCTCGGCGCGCTGGGCGCTCAGCCGTTCGCCGGTCTCGTTGTACGCGTCGGTCGCGGCGCCCGTCTGCTGGTACAGGGTCCGCAGCTCGGTCAGCAGCGCCTCGGGCCCGCGCGGTTCGGCGGCGGCGGGCGGCGCGGTGAGCGAGGCCAGCGCGAGGGCGGTCAGGGAGGCGGCCAGGGTCTTGATCATCAACGGCACGCACAGCACCCCACCACAGGTCGCGCGCGGGCGCGCGCCGGACGCGTGCGAACGGGGGGTCAGCTCCGCCGGCGGTGGGCGCGGCGCGGCGCGGCGTCGGGCGCGTACACGTAGCGCCAGCCGCGCGGGAGGCGCAGCAGGCGGGTCTGGCCGGCGGCTTCGAGCCGGTACACGTGGACCGTCCCGGGCGCGCCGTCCGCGCCCGGCACGGGCACCTCGTACACCCGGGGCGGCTTGCCGGTCGGGCCCACGAGCACGGGCAGCGTCCGGCCGTCCAGCGGGCCGCCGACGAACGGCGTCTCCTCGCTTCTCACGACGCGGTCCTCACGGCTCGGTCCTCACGGCTCGGAGGACTCCATGGAGTCCAGCTCGTCCAGCGGCAGGTTGGCGAAGATCTCGAAGATGCCCTGCATGCGCGTGATCAGGGAGTCGATCCGGCCGCCCGGCTCCTCCGTGGCGGCGGCGAGCAGCACGGCCCGCGCGACGTCCTCGTCGCGGGCGGCGGTGGCCGCGAGCTGGAGCAGGAGCTGGTCGACCAGCCAGTCGCGCAGCTCCTCCACGGACAGGCCCCGGTTCTCGTCCAGCCAGATCAGCGAGGCGGCCTCCACCGCCGTGATCCAGGTGCGCACCGCCATCGCCAGCCGGGGCCCGGGGGCGGGGGACTGGAGGTGCAGGAACACCTGGCGCGCCGCCGCCCGGCGCACGCCGTCCACGATGGCGGAGGTGCCGGAGGTCTCCACCACGCTGCCGCCCTTGAGCAGCGCGGCAAAGCCCTCGTCGTGCTCCACGACGAAGGCCAGGTAGCGGTCGAGGCCCCGGGCGAGACGCTCGCTGAGCGGGCCCTCGGCGGGCACGGCGAAGCACAGCTCCAGGTCGGCCGCCGCGCTGCTCAGCGCGGCCTCGTAGAGCTGCTGCTTGCCGCCGGGGAAGTACCGGTAGACCAGCGGGCGGGAGACACCGGCCTCGCGGGCGACGTCGTCGAGCGAGACGTCCTCGGGCGGATTGTGGGCGAACAGCCGCAGGGCGGTGGCGATGAGCTGTCCTCGGCGTTTCTCCACGCTGAGCCTGCGGTAGGCAGGTCCGGGTAGTGCGGGGCGGCTGCTCATGTCCTGAAGGGTAGCCGCCCCGCCCGGCGCGGGCGCCGTCAGGCCAGCAGGCCGGAGCTGCGCCACAGGCGGCGGCCCACGCCGCTCATCATCCCGATCTCCTCCAGGAACTCCGTCAGGCGCCGGGCGCCCTCCTGCATCACCCGGCGCCGGTGCTCGCTCGCCCTGACCTGCGCGACGGCCTCGGCCCGGTCCAGGCCGACGTTGGTGTAGACCTGCGGATTCACGAACGCGAGGGAGAAGACGCGGGCGAACTCGCCGGAGGTCAGGCGGGTCACCTCGCGCTCCCAGCGCGGCGCGACCTTCATCTGGCGGCGCAGCTCCTCGCGGGCGTACCGCACGTGCCGCGCCTCCTCGACCACGTGGATCCGGGTCACGCCGCGGATCAGCGGCTGCACGCGCTCGTCGGGGAAGGTCAGGCGCTGCATCCAGTCGAGCACCTCCTCGCCCAGCAGGGTCGCGGTGAACGAACCCGGCGTGGTGGAGACGGTCTTGAAGACGCGGGCGAGGTTGTGGTGGAGCCGGTTCGGCGGGTAGGCGGGCGTGCCGCCCTTGCCGATGGCCCGCGCGAACATCATCGAGTGCCGGCACTCGTCGGCGATCTCGGTGAGCGCGTACCGGACATGCGCGCTGGTGGTGGGCTTGTCGTAGATGTGCCGGACCAGGAGCTGGATCAGGATGATCTCGAACCAGATGCCGAGCGAGGCCAGGGCGGCCGTCTCGTGCCGGGACAGCTCGACGCGCTGCTCCTCGGACATCTCGTACCAGAGCGGGGTGTCGTAGAGGGAGACCAGCTCCGGCGGCCAGAACCACTTGCCCTCCACCCAGGGGGCGTCCCAGTCCAGCTCGGTGTCGGGATCGAAGGAGTGCTTGGCGGAGGCGGCCAGCAGTCGTTCGGCCACCCGCTCGCGGTCCTTGAGGGCGCCGAGCGCGTCCCGCAGCGTCTCGAAGTCGGGGTCGGTGCCGATGACCGGGTCCAGAGCGGCGACCGTACCCGCGGCGGATGAGCGTGTCATGGTTCTTATGAGACTCCCCGTCAACAGGCCAGTCAATGCCCGGGACATGATGGGTTCACGCAAACGTTCGCCCCACCCCCGTCGCGGCCCCCGCGCGTCCCTCGCACCTCATCCGCGCGCGCCCCCGCGCGCCGCCCGTACACCGAGCCGCGCCCTGCCGTTCACCTCCGAGTTCACGCCGGGCGTTCATTTCCGCGACACGGGTTCCCGGCCCTCCGGTAACCGGGTTTCGGTGTGCTGGGTGACTATGACGCGACGACGGACGGCCCGGCTGCCGAGCTGGAGCACCATCCGGGGCCGGGTGGCCATCGTGCTCGCCGTGCCCACCTGCCTTCTCCTCGTGCTGGCCGGAGCCGGGGTCGCCGACCGGGCGGCCGACTGGTCCGCGGCACGCGAGAGCGGGGACCGGGTCACGCTCGCGCTCGACGTGCAGAACCTCGTCCGCGAGCTGCAACGCGAGCACGGCCTGACCAGTGGTCTCCTTGTCGGGGCCGGCCGCTACCGCCCCGAGCTGGCCGACACCAGGCGGCGGGTGGACGCCATCCTGGGCGAGCTGCAGGAGCGGGTCGACGAGGGCGGCGCCCCCGCCTACGCGGACGCCCTCGCCGGGCTGGACCGACTGCCCGAGGTGCGCGCCGGGGTGGACGAGGACGCCATCGACCGCGCCGACGGGCTGGCGTTCTTCTCCGAGGTGATCGCCGACCTCAACGACGCGCAGCTCGCCGAGTACGCCGGCCACGGCGACCAGCGGCTGAGCGACGGCATGGGCGCGCTCCAGGCGCTGTCCGGCGCGACCGAGGCCCTGGCCCGCGAACGCGGCCTGCTGAACGGCGTGTTCGTCGCGCGCCACTTCGAGGAGGGCCAGTTCCTGGAGTTCGCCGCCGCCCGCGCCGACCGCACGTCCGCGATCCGCTACTACGACCAGCTCGCCACCGAGGAGCAGCGCGCCGCGCTGGACGCCGTGTTCGCCAGCGAGGAGGCCGAACTCGTCCGGAGCCTGGAAGGGCGGGCCGAGGCGGGCGCCGACGGCACCCCGCTCGACGTCGACGCCGACGAGTGGTGGGCCGCCGCCACCGCGCTCACCGACCTGCTGCACGAGACGCAGCAGCGCATCGGCACCGATGTCGCCGACCGCACCGACGACCTGCGCGCGGCGGCCACCCGCGAGCTGGTCGGCTTCGTCGCCCTCGGCCTGCTGATCCTCGGGGTCGCGATCGCGCTCGCCCTCCTCGCCTCCCGCTCGATCACCCGGCCGCTGGACGAACTGACCCGGCAGGCCGAGAACGTCGCGGGCCACCGGCTCCCCGAGACCGTCCGCGCCATTCAGGAGGCCGAGCCGGAGGAGGCGGAACGCCTCGAACCGCCCCTGCCCGACCCGCGCCTCGGCGGGGGTGCGGAGGAAGTCACCCGCCTGGCCGCCGCGTTGCACGACGTCGAACGGACCGCCGTCGGCCTCGCCGCCGAGCAGACCGTGCTGCGGCGCAACGGCACCGAGTCCCTGGCCAACCTCGGCCACCGCAACCAGCGCCTGGTCCGCCGCCAACTGCGCCTGATCACCGCGCTGGAGAGCAAGGAGCTGGACCCGGACGCGCTGGCCGAGCTGTTCGAGCTGGACCACCTCGCCACCCGCATGCGCCGCAACGCCGACTCGCTGCTGATCCTCACCGGCCAGCCGCTGCCGCCCCGCGTGTGGACCGGCACCGCGGAGATCGCGGAGGTGGTGCGGTCGGCGGTCTCGGAGGTCGAGGACTACCGGCGCGTGTCGCTGGTCGAGGCCGAGGCATGCCAGGTCCAGGGCTGGGTCGTCTACGAACTGTCGCACCTCCTCGCCGAGTTGATCGAGAACGCGCTGACCGCCTCGCCGCCCGCCCGGCCTGTCGAGGTGTACGGCTGGTGGGACGGCGCCGAGTACTGCCTGGCCGTGGTGGACCGGGGCAACGGCATGACCGAGGAGGAGCTGGCGCGCGCCAACGCCCGCCTGGCGGGCCAGGAGAACTTCCTGGTGGCGCCCACCCGCTTCCTCGGCCACTACGTCGTGGGCACGATCGCGGCCCGGCTCGGCGTCCAGGTGGAGGTCCGGCACACGCAGAGCGCCCCGACGACGCCGACCGCCCGCGGCGCGGGCGTCTCGGCGTACGTCGCGCTGCCGCCCCGGCTGCTGAGCCCGGGGGTGGCGCAGGAGCACCCGACCAGCACGGTCCCGGCCTGAGGAGACGGCGGGCGGGTCAGGCGGCGCGCTCCGCGGGCGGCGGCAGGATCCGGCTCCGGGCGTCGGCGGGCGAGTCGAGCCAGAGCCGGTGCGAGCCGTCGGCGCCGACGGTGAGCCCGTACCGCTCCGGACCCGGCCGCCCGGCCGCCGTCCAGTCCGCCAGCAGCGCCGCGCGTTCCGCCCACAGGTCGCGCGGGCCGTCGTACTGGATGCGGCCGGTCCCGTCCTCGCGCGGCGCCAGCCGCGCCCACGACTGGGACGCCGGGTGCACCAGCCCGTACAGCCGCCGGCCGTCGGCGTCGATGAGGCACAGCTCGTGCACGTCGGGCTGCGCCAGGCCGCCGAGGAACCGGGTCATGTCCCCGCCGGGGTCGGCGGGGACCGCGACCTCGGCCTGCCGGCCCAGCGGCACCAGAAGCGCCGGGATGTAGCTGCGGGCGCCGGGCGGGGTGACGGCGGACGGCCGGTCGAGGACCGGCAGGAACCGCCCGGTGGCCGTGCCGTCCTCCCGGACCGTCAGCACCGCGATCCCCAGCCGCAGCGCGGCCACGATGGTCCCGCCGGGCACGACCTGCGCCGCCCACGCCGGGGGCACCCGGCCGTCGGCGCTGACGGCCAGCAGCCCGCTGAAGGGGGCGTGTTCGGGACAGCCGCGCGCCGGGTCGCCGGGCACCACGGTCGGCGCGAACCCGGCGCGGGCCAGCCGGGCGGCGGCGTCCTCGGTGGCCAGGGACACCACCCGGTCCGCGCCGAGCCCGTGGCACAGCAGCGCCGCGCCGTACCCGTTGCCCTGCCCCACCTCCAGCACGCGGCCGGTCCCGGCCAGGCCGGCGCCGAGCGCTTCGAGCATGGCCGCCGCCGTGCCCGGCCGCACGCTCAGCAGCGGCTCGTCGGCGTGGACCGCCGCCAGGTACTCGGGCTCGCCCGGCCGGTGGGCGTGGAAGTCGGAGACGAAGGTCTCCCGGGGCACCTCGGCGAACGCGGCGTGCCAGCGGTCGTCGCGCAGCAGGCCCTCGGCGGCGAGCACGTCGGCCAGCTCCCGGCGCAACGCGGCGGCCGGACGGGTGGCGGTGGTCATGGGCGGTTCCTCCAGGACGTCGGCGTCACGCGGAGCGTGACTGCGGGGTGTCGCGGTGGTTCGCGATGCCCAACGAGCGGCGGCGCGCGACGTAGTGCGGAGGAAGGTTTCCCGACGACAAGGAAACGGCGGGCGTCGCGTGACCGGCCGCGCGCGCCGAGGGGCCCGGCGGCGGGTGCGCGGCCCCGGGCTCAGCAGCGGAACGTGGCGGCGCCGTGGGTCTCGATGTCGGCGGCCGGGGCCCAGGCGTAGTGGTCGGTGCGGACGAGGAACCACGCGTCGCCCGCGTCGCCCTCGGCGGCGCAGATGACGGTGACGCGCTCCCCCTGGGCGAGGAAGGTGAGCGGCGGGGCGTCCCGGTCCGGCGCCTCCCGCAGCTCGGTCCCCGCGCCCGCGCCCACCTCGGCCCCCGGCGGGCCCGTGTCCGCGTCCCCCTCCTCGGCGGCGGTCCCGGCGATCACCGCCACGGCCACGGCGCCGGCGACGGCGTAGAACGAGAGCCTTCCGAGCAGCGACATGGCGCGCCTCCTCACTCCCCGTGAAACAGCACCAGGCTAAAGGGGGCCGAATGGGCACGCAATTCGTCACGGGGAGTGACGGCGGGTGGTTCTCAGGGCGCGACGAGGGCCTGGAGGGCCGGGCGGAGCATCTCCGTGACGGCGTGCGGCGGCAGGTCCCGCAAGGCGTCGACGCCCACCATCTGGTGACCGATCGTCACGCCGACCACCACGCAGATCAGCAGCGCGGCACGGGCGTCGGCGTCCGGGCCCGGCAGGACGGCGGTGATCTCCTCCACCTGCCGGCCGAAGGTCTCCCGGGCGATCCGCCCGGCCTCGGGGTGGGTGAGCATCGACCGCATCATCGCCAGCGTGGTGGCCGGCAGATTGCCGAGTTTGCTGCCGAGCGTCGTCAGCAGCGCCTCCACGAGCTGGTCGGCGTCCTGCGCGGCGGGGGTCGCCAGCGGCACCGGCACCTGCGCGGCCCGCGCGAACAGCTCCTGCTTGGAGCCGTAGTACTGCATCACCAGCGCCGGATCCACGCCCGCCGCCGCCGCGACGCCGCGGATGGTGGTGCGTTCGAAGCCATGCTGGGCGAACAGGTCCCGCGCCGAGTCCAGGATGCGTTCCTGCGTCCGCCGACGGCGCTCGGCGCGGGAGAGACCGGTGGCCTCGGCGGATCCGGGGGACGTGCTCATGACCCCTGACTCTACTGCTGTGTTCGCGGCCGGGAGCGGTCCTTCCCAATCCCCCGCGAGACCCCCCGAAGATCAGCGCCCCCGCACCGCCCGGTTCACGTCCGAGGGCGCGACGATGCCGACGAGCGCGCCGTCGTCGTCCACCACCAGCGTCCGGTTGGCCGCGCCCGGGTCCAGCCACGGCACCAGGTCCGCCAGCGGCTCGTCCGGCCGCGCCCGCCGCGCCTTCGCCAGCGGCACCATGATCTCGCCCACCGTCGTCCGGCGCCGCTCCGGCACCGGCACCCCGGTGGCCCGGTCCAGGGTGACCAGGCCGACCGGCCCGCCCCGGTCGTTCGTCACCGGGAACGCCACGTGCCCGTGCGACAGCCCCGGATCGGACAGCATCCCGCCGACCGTCAGCCGCTCCGGGACCGTCACCGGGTCGGGCGTCATCGCGGTGCGCACCGGCACCCCGCCCAGGGCGGCGCGCAGCCGCGCCTGCCGGGCCTCCTCCGTCGCCGCCACCACCAGGAACCAGCCGATCAGCGCGGTCCACGCCGCGCCCAGCGCCCCCGTCCACAGGAACGCCCACAGCCCCAGCGCCACCAGCACCCAGCCGAAGACCCGCCCGGCCGCCGACGCGCCCGTCGTCGCCCGCAGCCGGTCGCCGGTCCGCCACCACAGGAACGCGCGCAGCAGCCGCCCGCCGTCCAGCGGCGCGGCCGGGATCGCGTTGAACACCGCCAGCAGCACGTTGATCGCCGCCAGCCAGGCCGCCGCCTCCACCGCCAGGGCGGACGCGGAGGCCGCGGCGAGCAGCCACGCGGCCCCGGTGAACAGCACCCCGAGCAGCAGGCTGACCAGCGGGCCCGAGCCGGCGATCCGCAGCTCGGCCCGCGGCGTCGGCGCCTCGGCGCGCATCCGCGTCGCGCCACCCAGCAGCCACAGCACGATGTCGTCGACCCCGACGCCGTTCCGCCGCGCCACCACCGCGTGCGCCAGCTCGTGCGCGAGCAGCGAGGCGAAGAAGACGACGGCCGTGACCAGGCCCGTCACCCAGTACAGCGGCCAGTCCCGGTCCGGGTAGGCCACCGGCAGCCGCCGGGCCGCCAGCCCGAAGACCACCAGGCCGAAGATCAGCAGAACGCTCCAGTTCACCCCGATCCGGATGCCCGCGATCCGGCCCAGCGAGAAGGTCGCCCGCACCGCGCTCACCTCGTTCCCTTACTCGGCCGCCTGCGGGTACCCGGCCGCCGTCCCGCCATGCCGACCCGCCGCCCCTTCCCTAGACTGGTGTCATGGCTCGGCCGAACGAGGAGGTCGAGGCGCTGCTCCAGGAGTACGCCGACCTCATCGCGATCACCGGCGGAGACGCGTTCAAGCAGCGCGCCTACGAGAGAGCCGCGCGCGCCATCGGCCGCCACTCGGCGGACATCTCCACGCTGGACGCCAGGAGCCTGCGCGAGATCCCCGGCGTCGGGAAGTCCATCGCGGACAAGGTCGAGGAGTACCTGCGCACGGGCCACGTCGCCGCCGTCGAGGAGAGCCGGACCGCCGTGCCGCCCGGCGTCCGCGAGCTGATGGGCATTCCCACCCTCGGCCCCAAGAAGGCGATGACCCTCTACCAGGACCGGGGCATCGCGTCGGTGGACGAGCTGGTCGCGGCCATCCGCGCCGACAGGCTGGACGGGCTGAAGGGCTTCGGCCCCAGGACGCGGGAGAACATCCTGCACGGCGTCGAGGTCCGGCGGCAGTCGGGCGGGCGCATCCTGCTCGACGCGGCCATGCGGCTGGCGGACGAGGCCGTCGCCGGGATCGCGCGGGCCCCCGGGTGCGAACGCTGCGCCTACGCCGGGTCGTTGCGGCGGATGCGGGAGACGATCGGCGACATCGACGTGCTGGCCGCCGCCGGGGACCCGGACCCGGTGATGGACGCGTTCACCGCGCTGCCGCTGGCCGCCGAGGTGATCGTGCGCGGCAGCAAGAAGACGTCGATCCGCACGGTCACCGGCTTCCAGCTCGACCTGCGGGTGCTGCCGCCCGACGCGTGGGGCGCGGGCCTGCAGTACTTCACCGGCTCCCAGGCGCACAACATCCGCACCCGCGAGATCGCCGTGCGGAAGAAGCTGAAGCTGTCGGAGTACGGGCTGTTCGAGGCGAAGAGCGGCAAGAAGGTCGCGGCCGGGACCGAGGAGGAGGTCTACGACCGGCTCGGCCTGCCGTGGATCCCGCCCGCGCTCCGCGAGGACCGGGGCGAGGTCGCCGCCGCGCTGCGCGGGGAGCTGCCCGAGCTGGTCACCGAGGACGACATCCGGGGCGACCTGCACACCCACACCGACCTGACCGACGGGCTGGCCCCGCTGGAGGAGATGGTGGCCACGGCGGCGGCGCGCGGCTACGCGTACTACGCCGTCACCGACCACGCCCCCGAGCTGCGGATGCAGCGCATGACGCGGGAGAAGATGCTCGCCCAGCGGGACCGGGTCCGGGCGCTGGACGTCGCGCACCGGCGGATGCGGCTCCTGCACGGCACCGAGCTGAACATCGACCCGGAGGGGAACGTCGACTGGCCCGGCGACTTCCTGGCCGGGTTCGACCTGTGCGTGGCGTCGATCCACTCGCACTTCGGGCTGGACCGGGACGCCCAGACCCGCCGCCTGATCCGGGCCTGCGAGAACCCGCACGTCAACATCGTCGGCCACCTCACCACCCGCAAGATCGGCAAGCGCGCGGGCATCGACGTGGACCTCGACGCGGTCTTCGCCGCCGCCGCCCGCACCGGCACCGCCATCGAGGTCAACGGTCACCCCAACCGCCTCGACCTGCGCGACGAGCACATCCTGCTGGCGCGGCGGCACGGCGTGCGGTTCGCCGTGGACAGCGACGCGCACGCCACGGCGGAGCTGGGCAACATGCGCTACGGCGTCGGCACCGCACAGCGCGGCTGGCTCACCCGGGACGAGGTGATCAACGCCTGGCCGCTCACGCGGCTGAGGCGCTTCCTCGCGAAGAGCCGGCGGAGCTGAAGTGTGTCAGGAACCAGTCGCGGGCCAGCTCCGCCACCTCCGACAGGGCGCCGGGCTCCTCGAACAGGTGGGTGGCGCCCGGCACCAGGGTCAGTTCGTTCGGGCAGCGCAGTGACTGCCGGGCGGTCCGGTTCAGCTCGATGACCTGCGGGTCGTTGCCGCCGACGATGAGGAGGGTGGGCGCGGCCACCTCGGCCAGCCGGTGGTCGGCCAGGTCCGGGCGCCCGCCGCGCGAGACGACGGCGGCGATCCGCTGCCGCCGCTCCGGCTCGGCCGCCGCCCACAGCGCGGCGGCGGCGCCGGTGCTCGCGCCGAAGTAGCCGACGGGCAGGTCGGTCACCGCCGTCTCCAGCCACCCCGTGGCGTCCGTGAGGCGGCGGGCCAGCAGGCCGATGTCGAACACGTTGGTCCGGTCGTGCTCCTCGTCGGCGGTCAGCAGATCGAACAGCAGCGTGCCCAGGCCGGAGTGGTTGAGCGCCTCCGCGACGAAGCGGTTGCGCGGGCTGTGCCGGCCGCTGCCGCTGCCGTGCGCGAAGACGACGACGCCCGGCGCGCCGTCCGGGACCGACAGCTCGCCCGCCAGCTCGGCGTCCCCGGCCGGGATGGTGACCTCGTGGGAGGTGCCGTGCTCCAGACAGGCGATGACCTCGGCGTCGGTGGTCGGCGCGAAGTCCCGGTAGAACTGGCCGACCGCCGCGAAGCCGGCCGGGGTGTGCGGGCAGACGAACTCGTCGGCGTCGTCCCCGACCCGCAGCGCCGCGTCGCCCGGCGCGACCGGGACGGCCAGCACGACGCGGGCGGCGCCCCGCGCGCGGGCCGAGCGGCAGGCGGCGCGGGCCGTGGCGCCGGTCGCGACCCCGTCGTCCACGATCACGACGGTGCGGCCGGTCACCGAGATCCGGGGCCGTTCCCCCCGGTACTGCTCGGCCCGCCGCGCCAGCTCGGCCCGTTCCCCGGCCTCGACCTCGGCCAGCGCGGCGTCGCCCACGCGGGCACGGCGCAGCACCTCCTCGTTGATCACCCGGGCGCCGTCCTCCGCGATGGCGCCCATGGCCACCTCCGGCTGGAACGGCACCCCGAGCTTGCGCACGAGACAGACGTCCAGGGGCGCCCGCAGCGCCCCGGCCACCTCGGCGGCGACCGGGACCCCGCCCCGGGGCAGCCCCAGCACCACCGGGTCCCGCCCGCGCAGCGGCTCCCGCAGGGCCTGGGCGAGCCGCCGCCCGGCGTCGATGCGATCGGCGAAGATCATGCCGCTGTCCTCCTCGGCATCCCGGGCCTCCTTCGCGGCGCCTTCTCGGAAGCCCTCCCTGTCTCCATGGAACCGCTTCGGACGGCCCCGCGCGCGGCGGGCCGCCCGGGGGGGCGACCCGCTCGGGTCCGGGTTCAGTCCGCCGGGGCCACCTCCACGGCCAGGTCGTTGTCCACCGTGTAGTACGGGCGGACCGCCGTCGTGCCGACCGTCGTCGACGGGTACAGGAAGACGTGCTTCTTGTCCGCCACGTCGTCCAGCAGGCGGGCCACCCGGACGCGCGGGGCCTTCCGCGCCGGGCGGACGAAGACGTCCCAGAACGCCGGGTCGGGGCCGGGCGGCGGCGGGAAGTCGTAGGGGGCCGTGAAGGAGAACGCGTCGGGGGCGTCCGCCGTCAGCGGCGCCTCCACGACCGGGCCGCCCTTGCCCCGGCAGCGCAGCAGGGCCGCCGCGCCGTCGCCCAGGGTGGTGCCCAGCAGGCGGCCCCGGACCGTCATCGCGCCCTCCGCCACCCGGATCTCGGCGGCCTCGGCGTGGGCGGGCCGCAGCCAGGCCCGGAGGGCGAACCAGCGGTCCTTCGTCGCGTACGGGATGCGGACGGCCAGCGGCGGCGCGCCGGTGGGGTGCCCCCCGGCGGCCAGGACGCGGACGTCGCGCAGCCCGGGGCGCAGGCGCCGGCGCTCGGTCTCCGGGGCGTCGGGGCGGGGCAGCGCGAACACGTCCCAGCGGCCCTCGGCCAGCGGCGGCTCCGGTTCGAGAACGGCCCGCAGCCGCCCGGGGGTGCCGGGGACGGGCGCGAGGTCCAGGGTGCGGGTCTCCGTCTCCGGCTCGTCCTTCTTCTTCGGGCGCAGCCGCAGCAGCAGCCGCTCGTCCCCGGTGGTCTCCGGGAGGCCGAACTCGATCGTGACCCGGCCCTCGCCGTCCACCGAGCAGTCCGCGCGCGGTGCCTCGTTCATCGTGGTCCCTGTCCCTTCCGTACGGTCCGCAGCGTGGTGACGGCCACCGCGAACGCGGCGTCCTTGACGGCGTGGCCGCTGCTGACCAGCCGCCGGCGGAACGGGATCCGCAGGCCCCGCGCGCGCCGGCCGCGCTTGGCGGCCAGCAGATCGGCGAACAGCTCCTCCGCCTGCCGGACCACCGGCACCGGGTCGTAGCGCCGCGAGTTCTGCAGCGCGGCCCGGCCCATCCGCAGCCGCAGCTCGTCGTCGCGGATCAGGTCCAGCAGCGCGGCGGCCAGCGCGGCCTCGTCGCCCACCGGGACCAGCCGGCCGTCCATGCCGTCCTTGATGATCTCGCCGGGCCCGTACGGGCAGTCGGTGGAGACCACCGGCAGGCCGCAGCGCATGGCCTCCACGATCGTCATGCCGAACGGCTCGAAGCTGGAGGTGACGGCGGCGATCGAGCCCTTGACCCACTCCGCCTCGATGGGGGTGACGGGCCCCATGAGGAAGGCGTGGTCGTTCAGGCCCAGTTCGTCGATGACCTCGCGCAGCCGGTCCTTCTGGTCGCCCTTGCCGTAGACGCGGAGCTGCCAGTCGGGCCGTTCGGCGGCGACCCGGGCGAAGGCGCGGATCAGCAGCTCGTGGCGCTTGGAGCGGACCAGCCGCCCGGCGGCGATGACGATCTTGCCGGTGGAGTCGGCGGGCGGCAGGACCGGCTCGGGGACGCTGTTGGGCAGCGCCGTCACCCGCACGTCGGGCAGCCGCATCTTGCGCCGGTACGCCTCGGCGTCCGCGTGGGTGACGGTCGTCAGCGCGTCGAGCCGGGAGTAGACGCGGCGCAGCTCGTTGCGCAGCGCCGGCGGGTGGCTGTCGAGGGTCAGGTGCTCCTGGCCGACCAGCACGGCGTGCCGGGGCCCCTGGAGGGCGAGGTGCACGTTGAGGCCGGGGCGGGTGCCGATGACGACGTCCGCGTCGAGGTCGGCCAGGGTGGCGGCGATCCGCTCGTCGGTCAGCTCGCTGTACTGGTCGTGCCGGTACTCGGCGGCGGGGAAGACGCGGGCCGGCTTCTGGTGCAGCGGGTGATCCTTCTCGGTCCTGAGGTCCACCAGGGCCCGGATTCGCACTTTCGGGCTGATGGTGAAGTTGGGCTCCTCACGGTGCCGGTTGATCGAGATGATCTCCACGTCGTGCCGTTCGGCGAGGGCCTGCGCCAGGTTGAACGTGGTCTTGATCGTCCCCCCGATCCCGTAGGCGTTGTGAAGGAGGAAAGAAATCTTCATGGGGGCATAGACCTCTGCGGTGCACGGGCGGTTGCCGCCGTTCGTTGGGAGACGAACGTAGCGCAGCAATCCGTGCCCGGACACTCACACTGCGCAGTCGGGTGCCCGTCCCCCGTCGCGTGGGCGGGCCCGGGGGTCAGCCCCGCCCGCCGTTCCACGCCCACTCCGTGACCTCGGGCAGGTCGGTGCCCTGCTCGCGGATCCAGTGGTGGTGCCGGTACCGGATGTCGGCCATCCGCTGCCGCAGGTGCGCGGCGCGGACGGCGAGGCCGGGGACGCGGTCGATGACGTCCATGACCAGCCGGTAGCGGTCGAGGTCGTTGCCGACCACCATGTCGAACGGGGTGGTGGTGGTGCCGCGCTCCAGATAGCCGCGCACGTGCGTCTGGTCGTGGTTGGCGCGCTTGTAGGTGAGGCGGTGGATCAGCCACGGGTAGCCGTGGTACGCGAAGATCACCGGCCGGTCGCGGGTGAACAGCGCGTCGTAGTCGCGGTCCGGCAGGCCGTGCGGGTGGGCGTCGGAGGGCAGCAGGCGCGCGATGTCCACGACGTTGACGACGCGGACGGCCAGTTCGGGCAGGTGTTCACGGAGCAACTGGGCGGCGGCCATGATCTCCAGCGTCGGCACGTCCCCGGCGCAGGCCAGCACCACGTCCGGCTCCGTGCCGTTGACCTCGGTGCCCGCCCACTCCCAGATCCCGGCGCCGCGCGCGCAGTGGGCGCGGGCGTTGTCGATGCTCAGCCAGTCGAAGCAGGGCTGTTTCCCGGCGACGACGACGTTGACGTACTCGCGGCTGCGCAGTACGTGATCCGCCACCGCCAGCAGGGTGTTGGCGTCCGGCGGCAGGTACACGCGCACGACCTCGGGGGACTTGTTGAGGACGTGGTCGACGAAGCCGGGGTCCTGGTGGCTGAAGCCGTTGTGGTCCTGCCGCCAGACGTGGGACGTGAGCAGGTAGTTGAGGGAGGCGATGGGCCGGCGCCAGTCCAGGCGGCGGGAGGTGAGCAGCCACTTGATGTGCTGGTTCGCCATCGAGTCGATGATGTGGATGAACGCCTCGTAGCTGGAGAACATCCCGTGCCGCCCGGTGAGCAGGTAGCCCTCCAGCCAGCCCTGGCAGAGGTGTTCGGACAGCACCTCCATCACCCGGCCGCCGCGCGCCAGGTGTTCGTCGACCGGCAGGACCTGCGCGTCCCACGCCTTGTCGGTCGCGTCGTAGACGGCCTGGAGCCGGTTGGACGCGGTCTCGTCCGGGCCGACCAGGCGGAAGTCGCGGCGCTCGCGCGTCGCGGCCATCAGCCGGGCGAGCAACTCGCCCAGCACACGGGTCGGTTCGTGCGCGGTCGCGCCGGGGGACGGCACCGGCACGGCGCAGTCGGCCAGCGGCGGAACGGGCAGCTCGCGCAGCAGCAGGCCGCCGTTGGCGTGCGGGTTGGCGCCCAGGCGGCGCGGCCCCTCCGGCATCGCGGCCAGCACCCGGTCGGTCGGGGTGCCGTCCTGGTGGAACAGTTCGCGCGGCCGGTAGGAGCGCATCCAGGACTCCAGCTGCCGCAGGTGATCGGGGTTCTCCCGGGCGGAGTCGAGCGGGATCTGGTGCGAGCGCCACGTTCCCTCGACGGGCAGGCCGTCCACCTCCGCCGGGCCGGTCCAGCCCTTGGGGGTGCGCAGCACGATCACCGGCCACCGGGGGCGTTCCGTCGCGCCGTCGAAGCGGGCGGCGCGCTGGGCGGCGTCGATCCGGTCCAGCGCGGTGTCCATGGCGGCGGCCAGGGCCTGGTGCACGGCGGCCGGGTCGTCGCCCGGCTCGCCCGTGACGTGGATCGGCTCGTGGCCGTAGCCGCGCAGCAGCGCGTCCAGTTCGGCCCGGGGGAGACGGGCCAGGACGGTGGGGTTGGCGATCTTGTAGCCGTTGAGGTGCAGGATCGGCAGCACGGCGCCGTCGTGCACCGGGTCGAGGAACTTGTTGGCGTGCCAGGACGCGGCCAGCGGCCCGGTCTCGGCCTCGCCGTCGCCGATGACGCAGGCCACCAGCAGCCCGGGGTTGTCGAACGCGGCGCCGTACGCGTGCGCGAGGGAGTACCCCAGCTCGCCGCCCTCGTGGATCGAGCCGGGCGTCTCCGGCGCGACGTGGCTGGGGATGCCGCCGGGGAAGGAGAACTGCTTGAACAGCCGCGCCATGCCCGCCGCGTCGCGGGTGATGTCGGGGTAGGTCTCCGTGTAGCTGCCGTCCAGCCAGGAGTTGGCGACGACGGCCGGTCCGCCGTGCCCGGGGCCCCAGACGCAGATCGCGTCCAGGTCCCGGGCGCGGATCACCCGGTTCAGGTGCGTGTGCACGAGGTTGAGCCCCGGCGAGGTGCCCCAGTGGCCCAGCAGCCGGGGCTTGACGTGCTCCGGCCGCAGCGGCTCGGTGAGCAGTGGGTTGGCGAGGAGGTAGATCTGGCCCACGGAGAGGTAGTTGGCGGCCCGCCAGTGCGCGTCGAGCGCGGCCAGCTCTTCGGGCCCCAGCGGCGTGGGCGTGGCGGTCGTCGGGGCCTGCGTCATGTGCGCTCCTTCACGCGTGCTCCCTGTGCGGCGCGCCGACCGGCTTCGACTCGGGCGAGCCGCGCTGCCGCAGGTGGACGGAGAGAACCGCCATCGAGGCGATGGCGAGGAACTCGGACTGCCAGTTCTGGAGCGTCCGGCTCCAGAACTCGGCGGAGGTCACGTACTGGCCCCAGTCGTCGGTGTCCCGGCGCCGGAGCCGCTGCTCGTCGTTGTAGGCGGTCAGGGCCTGTCTTCCGGATCGTGGGGGCACCTCCCGGACGCCGGTCCGGGGGAGGATCAGGCCGCGGGGTCTGGCTCCCCCGGGCCCCTCGGGGGCCCAGGAGGTACCCCCATGCGCCGGCAAGGCGCCGGATCGCAGCTCGTACGGTGGGGGCACCTCCCAGCCGCCGGGCTGGGGGAGCGTCGTAGCCCCGCGAAGATCCGGAATCCGGAAGAGAGGCCCTGGGCCGGACGCCGACTGGGCGAGCCACGACAGCGCGAACAGCCCGCCCATGGCGAGGCCGGGCGAACGGGAGTACACCGCCTCCCGCCAGCCGCCGGCGCCCGCCCAGCGCGGCGCGCCGGGCGGCGCGTACCGGCCCACGCGCTGCTCGCGCCGCGATCCGGTCCCGGTCCGCGCGGCGGGCTTGGACTCGGGGGAGCCGCGCTGGACCAGCCAGACGGTGGCGAAGACGTAGGGGAAGAACCGCAGGCACTCCGACTGCCGGTTCTCGGTGACGTCCACCGCGAAGTCGGCGGAGGTGACATACGCGCCGAACGCCACCGGCCCGGCGCCCTCGGCACGCCGCTCGCTGTGCACTCGGTGTGCCCGGCCACCGCCTGCCCGGCCAGCGCGAGCAGGAACGCGGCCCCGAACGCCAGGCCGAGCCCGTTGTCGCGCAGGAACCGGCGCACGGCGCGCGCTCCCGGCCGCCCCTCAGCGGCCTCTGGCCTTGCGGGTGTCGGAGCGGTTCTCCTTGCGGATCGCGTCCCGCAGCTCGGACTTGCTCATCCGGGACCGCCCGTCGATGCCGAGCTTCTTGGCGACGCCGTACAGATGCTCCTTCGACGCCTGCTCGTCCACGCCTTCGCCGCTGCGCCCGCCCTGCTGCCGGGGCCGGGCCGACCGCGGGTCGGAGGGGCCCTTGCGGTTCTTCTCCTTGGGCTCCCAGTGGTCGCCCACCTTCTCGTGGGTGTGCTTCAGCGCCCCGTACGCGACCCGGTGGGCCCGCTGGCCCTCGCCGTACTGCTCCACCGCCGAGTCGTGCGCCTTGATCCAGGTCCGCTGGGCCTTGGCGTCCGAGCGCTCCAGCGTCGACGGCAGTTCCTCGCGTCCCGGCACGGTCACCACCTCCATGGTCCTCGGTCCTCGCTTCACGGATCTTCGCGGGTACCCGGCCGCGAAGCGGCGAAACGGTGACGAACCGCGCGGCCCCGGTGGCAGCCGGTTACCTGTCGGCGCGCCGGACTTTGTAGCGTTCCCCGTGTGACCTCTTCCCTCGCACAGACCTCAGCACCGGGCGGCATCACCGGGTGGGCGACCGGGCTCATGGACACGCTCGGCGCGCCGGGGGCCGGGGCGGCCATCGCCCTGGAGAACCTCTTCCCGCCGCTGCCCAGCGAGGTGATCCTGCCGCTGGCCGGGTTCACCGCCAGCCAGGGACAGATGAACCTGTGGGCCGCGCTCCTGTGCACCACGCTGGGGTCGGTGGTGGGGGCGGTCGCGCTCTACGGGGTCGGGGCGCTGCTGGGCCGGGACCGGCTGATAGCCGTCGCGGCGAAGCTGCCGCTGGTGAAGGTCGCGGACATCGAGAAGACCGAGCGGTGGTTCCTCAGGCACGGGCCGAAGGCGGTGTTCCTGGGCCGGATGATCCCGCTGTTCCGCAGCCTGATCTCCGTTCCGGCGGGCGTGGAGCGGATGTCGCTGCCCCTGTTCACGGTGCTGACCACCGTGGGGTCGGCGGTCTGGAACACCCTGTTCGTGCTGGCCGGTTACCGCCTGGGCGAGGACTGGTCGAAGGTCACCGACGCCGTCGGGCTGTACTCCAAGGGCGTCGGCGCCTTCGCGGCCCTGGCGGTGCTGGCGTTCCTCGTCGTGCGGCTGACCCGCCCCGGCCCGGGCAAGCGCCGGGCCTGAGCGGGCCGTCGGCCTCAGGCCGGTTCGACGCCGGGGCGGCCGTTCTCGACGCGCAGGCGGGCCTGGGTGCGGGCGGGCGACGTCCGCTCGCGGACCGTGCCGACCACCCGGACCCGGGCGTCGACGCCGTCGGGGCCGATGTCGAACAGGTGGTAGCCGCGGTGGGCGTCCACCAGCTTCCAGTGCGGGTTGTCCGGCAGCCGCGGGTCCCACTGGGCGTGGAACGCGGCCTGGTCCTCGTCGCCGTTGGAGCTGATCGAGCAGCCCACGAACTCGGCGCCGACGACCGGTGACGACGGGTCGGCGAAGTCCCGCTTCAGATCGGCCACCATGGTCAGGTGGCGGTCGCCGGTGAGCACCACCGGGTTGCGGACCTCGGCCAGCACCCCGAGCAGCTCGTCGCGTTCGGCCTGGTAGCCGTCCCACGCGTCGTAGTACCAGCGCTTGCCGGCGCCGGGCAGCAGGTCGGTCTCGGCCATCATGATCTGCGAGCCGATCAGGTTCCAGCGGGCGGGGGAGCGGCGCAGCCCGTTGATCAGCCACTCCTTCTGCTCGGCGCCGAGCATCGTCATCCACGGGCGCCGCGCGGCCTCCTCGCTGGTGGCCTGGTCGCTGCGGTACTGGCGGGTGTCCAGCACCTGGAGCCGGGCCAGGCGGCCGAAGTCGAGGCTGCGGTGCATGCGGATGTGCGGGCCGTCGGGGATCGCGGTGGCGCGGACCGGCATGTGCTCGTAGTACGCCTGGTAGGCGGCGGTCAGCCGCTGCGCGAACGCGCCGGGCGACTGCCGGTCGGGATCCTGCGGGATCTGGCCCGCGAAGTCGTTGTCCACCTCGTGGTCGTCGAACGTGACGATCCACGGCGCGGAGGCGTGCATCCGGGCCAGGTCGGGGTCCGAGCGGTACTGGGCGTAGCGATTGCGGTACTGGACGAGGGAGTACGGCTCGCCGGAGCCCTCGTGGCGCCGGACGGCGGTGCTGGAGGGGGCGGACTCGTAGATGTAGTCGCCGGTGAACAGCACGGCGTCCACGTCCTGTTCGGCCATGTCGGCATAGGCGTTGAACCAGCCGTGCTGCCAGTTCTGGCAGGACGCCAGGGCCAGCCGCAGGTGCCCGGTGGAGGCCAGCGGGTGCGGCGCGGTGCGGGTGCGGCCGACCGGGGACAGTTCGCCGCCGGCGCGGAAGCGGTACCAGTGGTCGCGGTGCGCGCGCAGGCCGCGCACGTCCACGTGCACGCTGTGGCCGAAGCCCGGTTCGGCCGTCGCCGTGCCGCCGCGGACGATCCGGCGGAACGCGGCGTCCTCGGCGACCTGCCACTCCACCTCCACGGCCCGGTCGGGCATGCCGCCGCCGGCCAGCGGGGCGGGCGCCAGCCGCGTCCACAGGACGACACCGTCGGGGAGCGGGTCGCCGGAGGCGACGCCGAGCGTGAACAGTCCCGCGGGGAGCGGGCGGGTCGCGGCGCGGACGGAGCCGGGGGAGGCCAGCGGGCCGACGGCGGCGGCCCCGACCGCCGCCGCGCCACCAACGAGGAATCGACGCCTGGCGGTTGCGGACATGTGGGGGTCCCTCTCGTCGATCGGACGATCTGTCTTGGGTGACCGAGAGGGACGGTGACAGCCGAGCGGGACGGTGCCCTGGCCGCATCCTGAACGTCCGGGATCGGGGACATGACAGCCTGTTTCCGCAGGGCGGAAACGGCCGGCACCGGTGTTCCGCCGCCCGCCCTGGGCGAACGGGTACGCCGACCGGGCCCGTTGAACGGGTGGACCCATGGGACGGGCAGGTGGGACGGGCAGAAGAGAGAGCTGTCGGGACCGGTGGCCCGACCGGCACGCTGAGGGCATCGGTCCTCATCAGCAGCCGAGGAGACACCTCACATGGCAGTGACCACGAACCCCCTCACGGGGAACAGCACTTCCCTGCCCGGCGGCGGCACGTCCGCCCCGGCCACCACCGAACGCCCGGATCACGCGATCCGGTCGAGACTGACGGCGCTGAACGCGTTCCTGCTGAGCGGCCTCACCCTCTGGCTGGGGCTGGTCACGCTCAACAACGTCGACGACTTCGGCACCAACAAGGCGCTCATCACCAGCATGATCACCATGGGCGACCTCAAGGACGACCCGGTGCGCGGCAACGGCCTGGAGTGGCGGGCCCTGCCGGAGTCCCTGGCGAGCCCCGCCCTCATCGGCGTCATCGTCTACGAGGTCGTCGCCGTGGCGCTGCTCGCCTGGGCGGCGACGGCGATGTGGCGCCGGGCGCGCGGCGAGACCGTCAGCATCAACACCACCCGGCGCGCCAACTACGCGCTCGCCGGATTCATGGGGCTGTTCTTCGTCTTCCTGTGCGGCGGCATGTTCTACGGATACTGGATCTACATCGGCTCCGCGCAGCAGGTGCACTTCACGGGCCTGATCATCGGCCTGCTGACGACCGTCCTGGTCAACCTGCCGTCGGTGACCGGAGCCCAGAAGGAACACTGACCCCCGAGCACCCCCACCACCCCCGGC